>NZ_JANX01000150.1 GCF_000767795.1 Inquilinus limosus MP06
GCCCTGGCGGTGCTGATCGTCGGCGGCGCCGCGCTCTACGCCGCCCTCTGCCTGCTGCTGGGGGCGGTCGATCGCGGCGAGCTGGCCCGGTTCCGCCGCCGCAAGCATCTCCCGGGTTGACCCGCCCGCACCGGGCCGGCCATAACCCAGCCTTCCCCACCCCTCTGCGGCACCGGCGGACATGAAGCGCATCTTCTCGGGCATCCAGCCCACCCACAACATGCATCTCGGCAACTATCTCGGCGCGGTGCGGAACTGGGTGGCGCTGCAGGACGGGGCGGAGTTCGAGACCATCTACTGCGTCGTCGACCTGCACGCGCTGACCGTGCCGCAGGTGCCGGGCGAGCTGCGGGCCCATATCCGCGAGCTGACCGCGACCCTGCTGGCCGTCGGCATCGACCCGGAGCGCAGCATCCTGTTCGCGCAGAGCCAGGTGCCCGGCCACAGCGAGCTGGCCTGGCTGTTCTCCTGCGTCACCCCGCTGGGCTGGCTGCGGCGCATGACCCAGTTCAAGGACAAGGCCGGCAAGCAGCAGGACACGGCGATGCACGGCCTGCTGGCCTATCCCGTGCTGATGGCGGCGGACATCCTGCTCTACAAGGGCACCCACGTGCCGGTCGGCGAGGACCAGAAGCAGCATCTGGAGCTGACCCGCGACATCGCCCAATCCTTCAACCAGCGCTACGGCGTCGACTTCTTCCCGCTGCCGGAGCCGCAGATCCTGGGCTCCGCCACCCGGGTGATGAGCCTGCGCGACGGGTCGAAGAAGATGAGCAAGTCGGATGAGTCCGACTACAGCCGCATCAACATGACCGACGACGCCGACACCATCGCGCTGAAGTTCCGCCGGGCCAAGACCGACCCGGAGCCGCTGCCGACCGAGGCGGCGGGCCTAGCCGGCCGGCCCGAGGCCGAGAACCTGGTCAACATCTATGGCGCCCTGACCGGCAAGGACATCGATACGGTGCTGGCCGAGTTCGGCGGCGCGCCGTTCTCCACCTTCAAGGGCGCGCTGACCGACGTGGCGGTGGCGGTGCTGGCGCCGATCGGCGGCGAGATGCGCCGGCTGATGGCCGACCCCGGCCATGTCGATGCGGTGCTGCGCCGGGGCGGCGAGAAGGCCGCGGCGATCGCGGCGCCGGTGCTGGCCGAGACCCAGGACATCATGGGGCTGCTGCGGCCGTGAGGGAGCGTCCGATCTCGGCCCTGCCCAATCTCGGGCCCAAGACCGCGGAGTGGCTGGCCGCCGTCGGCATCACCAGCGAGGCGGAGCTGCGCGCCATCGGCCCGGTGGAAGCCTGGCAGCGCCTGAAGGCGGCGCAGCCGGAGCTGATCACGGTCAACGCGCTCTACGCCCTGCACGGCGCCCTGACCAACCAGCACTGGGCCGCCCTGCCCCAGGACCTGCGCGCCCTATTGCGCAAGGACGCCGGGGTGGAGTGAGGGCCGGCCGGTGGTCACCGTGCCGGAAAGCTCCTATATTGAGGACATGAGCCGCGTCCTGTCCCCGATCGAGTCGGAGTTCGCCACGGTCGAAGAGGCCGAGGCCTATGACCGCTGGTTCCGCGCCAAAGTGGAAGCGGCGCTGGCCAGCACGCAGCCTTCCGTTCCCCATGACGAGGCAATGGCACGCCTGCGCGCGCTGATCGACGAGAAGCGCCGTGCCCATGCTGCCCGTAAGCTGGAGCGCTGAGGCCCTCACGGATCTCGAGCAGATCCTCGGCTATATCGCTGAACGCAATCCTGTCGCCGCAGACCGATTGCTGGCCATCGCCGCCGAGACGGCCGAAAGGCTGTCGGAACATCCCTATCTGTATCGACCGGGCCGCGTCGCGGGAACGCGTGAGGCGGTGGCCCACCCGAACTACATCATCGTCTATCGGGTCGGCTCGTCCGTCATCGATATCCTGGGTGTCCTTCACGCCCGCCAAGCCTATCCGCCGGGCTGAGGCCGGACGTCACCCCGCCACCTGTCATTGCCGGGCTTGACCCGGCAATCCAGGAGATGTCGACAGCCTCTGGATGTCCGGGTCAACCCCGGGCATGACAGAATGGGAAGGTCAGCCTCGACCTCAGATCGACGGATCCGCGTCCTCGCCCACCCGCTTGGCGGAGCCGGCGAAGCCGGTGATGGTAAAGGACTCCAAGAGGTCGATCGCCGCGTCGAGCGGCATGGTGCCGGTGTCGATCGTCAGGTCCGGCGTCTCCGGCGCCTCATAGGGCGCGGAGACCCCGGTGAAGCCCTGGATCTCGCCGCGCCGCGCCTTGGCGTAAAGCCCCTTGGGGTCGCGCTGCTCGCAGATCGCGAGATCCGCCTTCACGAACACCTCGCGGAAGCCGTCGCCGATCACGTCGCCGGCCAAGGCGCGGTGCCAGCGTTCCGGTGAGATCAGGGCCACGATCGCGATCAGCCCCGCCTCGGCGAACAACCGCGCCACCTCGGCCGCGCGGCGGACATTCTCGGCCCGGTCCTCGGTCGAAAAGCCGAGGTCGCGGCCGAGGCCGGTGCGCAGCGAATCGCCGTCCAGCACGGTCGACTGCCAGCCGCGGGCGAACAGGCGGGATTCCAGCGCCGTCGCCAGGGTCGACTTGCCGGAGCCGGACAGGCCGGTCAGCCAGACCACGCCGCCGCCATGGCCGTTGGCCACGCGCCGGGCCGCGGCATCGACCCGCCGCTCGGTCGGGAACAGCAGGCGGCTGTCGCCCGTGGCGTCGAGGATGGTGACGCCGCCCACGATGTCGTAGCCGTCGACCAGCACGCCGCGGCCGGTGCCCGGCAGCTCGGCATGGCGGTCGAAGGCGATGGCGGTGCGGCCCACCACCTCGATCTCCGCCGTCTCGTTGCGCCGCACCAGCTCCGCCGTCCGGGTCTCCAGCGTGTGCACCTCGACCACATGGGCGATGCGCTCCACCGTCACCGTGTGCTCGGCCGTGGCCAGGCGCAGGGTCAGCCGGGCGCCGGGCCGCAGCGGCTCGCGCGCCAGCCAGAACAGGCGCAGCTTCAGCCGGGTCGCCGTGGCCGGCGCCTGCTCGACCAGGGTCGCGACCTGGCCGCGCTCAACGAAGACCGGCGGGTCGAGCGTCAGCCCGACCGCCTGGCCCGCCTTGGCCGAGGTGATCTCCGCCGCCGGCCAGCTTTCGATCGTGGCGATGCGGGCGATCTTGCCGGAGGGGGCGAAGCGCAGGGTCTGGCCGACCGCAAGCCCGCCGCTCTCGATCCGCCCGGCGACGATGCGCCGGTCGTCGAATTTGTAGACATCCTGCACCGGCAGGCGCAGCGGCTGCTCGGTCGGCGCCGGCGCCGCCTCCAGCCCGTCCAGGGCCTCGACCAGCGACGGCCCGTCATGCCAGGGCATCAGCTTGGAGCGGCTGGCGATGTTCTCGCCGTGCCGGGCGGCCAGCGGCACCACCACCGCGGGGGTGATGCCGACGCTGCTGAGATAGGCCGAGATCTCGTCGGTCACCGCCTGGAAGCGGGCCTGGTCGTATTCCACCAGGTCCATCTTGTTGATCGCCACCACCACCTGGGTGATGCCGAGCAGGCCCAGGATCAGGGCATGGCGGCGCGACTGCTCCAGCGTGCCCTCGCGGGCATCGACCAGCAGCAGCGCCGCATCCGCCCCGGCGGCGCCGGAGACCATGTTCTTGAGGAACTCGGCGTGGCCCGGCGCATCGATCAGCACGTAGCGCCGGCGGGCGGTGCGGAACTGCACCTCGGCCGTGTCGATGGTGATGCCCTGGTCGCGCTCCGACTGCAGCGCGTCGATCAGGAACGACCATTCGAACGGCATGCCGCGCTTCTTGCTCATCGCCTCGACCGCCGTGACGCGCTCGGGGCCAAGCGTGCCGGTGTCGTGCAGCAGGCGGCCGATCAGGGTCGACTTGCCGTGGTCGACATGGCCGGCGATGACGACGCGCAGGGTGCGGGCGGCGGCCAGCGCCGGGTGCAGGGCGACGATTCCGTCCATGTCACATATATCCCGCGCTGCGGAGGCGCTCGAAGCCGTCCTCGGTCTCGTTGTCGATGATCCGGCCGGACCGCTCGGAGACCTTGGTGGTCTCCAGCTCGGCGATGATCGCCTCGATCGTGTCGGCGTCGCTGGCCACCGGCAGGGTGATGTTCTTCTCGCCCAGAGACCGGTAGCGCAGCCCGTCCCTGGCCAGGTACAGCGGCACGATCGGGATGCCCTCGCGCTGGGTGTAGCGCCAGACGTCGATCTCGGTCCATTTCAGGATCGGGTGGATCCGGACATGGGTGCCGGGCTCGAACCGGGTCTTGTACTGGCCCCAGAACTCGGCCGGCTGATCGGCCACATCCCAGGCGCCCTCGAAGCTGCGTGGGCTGAACACCCGCTCCTTCGCCCGGGTGCCCTGCTCGTCGCGGCGGATGCCGACGATGATGCCCTCGAACCCCTCGCGCTGGATCACCGATTTCAGCCCCTCGGTCTTGCGCGCCGCCGCCCGGCCGCCGGGCGCCAGGGTCTGGTCCATCTCCTCCTCCGGCGGGCAATCCTCGACGATCAGCGGCAGGTTCCACTCCCGCACCAGGCGGTCCCGGAACTCATAGACCTCCGGCAGCTCCATATGGGTGTCGAGCTGGATCAGCGGGAACGGCACATGGCCGAAGAACGCCTTGCGCAGCAGCCACAGGATCAGCGTCGAGTCCTTGCCGATGGACCAGAGCATTCCCAGCCGATCGATGCGGGCGAAGGCTTCGCGGAGAATGGTGATGCTCTCCGCTTCGAGTTCGTCGAGATGAGTCATGTCTTAAAGGAGCGTGACCTGGGAGGGGACGGGATCGGCGGGGCGGTGGATACCGCATTCGGTCTTGGCCTGGCCAGACCAGCGGCCTGAGCGCGGGTCGGCGCCGGGCTCGACCCGCTCGGTACAGGGCATGCAGCCGATCGATAGGAAGCCGTCGGCCTCCAGAGGATGGCGCGGCAGGCCCCGGGCCTCGAATTCCGCGGCGATCCGGTCGGGGGACCAGCCGGCCAGCGGGTTGATCTTGTAGCGGCCCTCATCGGCCGCCCATTCCATCGCCGGCAATGACACGCGGGTGAGCGCCTGGAAGCGCTTGCGGCCGGTGATCCAGCCGCCGAAGCCGGCAAGGGCCCGCTCCAGCGGCTCGACCTTGCGCAGGGCGCAGCACGCGTCCGGGTCGCGCTGGAACAGCAGCAGGTCGGGGTCTCGCTTGGCGATTTCGGCGGGGTCGGGTCTGACCGAGCGTACATCCACAAGTCCGAGCTGCGCGACCAGCCGGTCGCGGTAGCGCAGAGTCTCGCCGAAATGCCGCAGCGTGTCGAGGAAGATGACCGGCGTGGCCGGCGCGACCTCGGCCGCCAGGGCCAGCAGCACCGCCGATTCGGTGCCGAAGGACGACACCAGCGCGACCGGTCCGAGCCGCGGATCCGCCAATGCCTTCTCGATCAGCGCATGCCCGTCCAGCCCGTCGAATTCGGCGGCGATCAGCTCCTGATCGAGCTGCGATGATGCAGCGGCAGAGGCAGACATCGGGTGCTCATGCTCGGCAAATTCTCCAATTTCACTGTAAAATGGAGCGCATTTGCTGATTGACTGTGTGTGAATCTGAAGACTAATGTCAACCATCAATTGTGGATAGAACGCCGCCGCCGATGTCCGCCGAACAATCCGCCGCCCCCGCGGCCACGCCGAAGCTTTCCGCCGTCGAAGGCGTGAAGGAACAGAGCCGCTTCCTGCGCGGCGGCATCGCCGCCGACCTGCTCACGCCCGGCCCCTCAGTCACCGAGGAGAGCTATAACCTGCTGAAATTCCACGGAAGCTACGAGCAGTACGACCGTGACACCGCGACTGCGCGGAAGAAGCAGGGGCTCGAGAAGGAATACCAGTTCATGGTCCGCGCCCGCATCCCGGGCGGGCGGCTGACGGCCGAGCAGTACCTGGCGCTCGACGCCATCGCAGACAGATACTCCAACGGGACGCTGCGGATTACCACGCGCCAGGGAATCCAATTTCACGGCGTGCTGAAGGGAAATCTGAAGGCGACGATCGCCGACATCAACCATTCGATGCTGACCACCATGTCCGCCTGCGGCGACGTGGTGCGCAACGTCATGACCACCCCGGCGCCGATCCGCGACGCGGTGCATGCACGGCTGGAGGCGGATGCCCGTTTCCTGTCGACGCGCCTCCTGCCGAAGAGCCGGGCCTACTACGAGCTGTTCCTCGACGAGGAGAACGTCGTCCCGGCCGAATCGGTGGATGAGCCCTTGTACGGCGCCACCTACCTGCCGCGGAAGTTCAAGGTCGGCCTGGCCACGCCCGAGGACAACTCGATCGATCTGCTGACCCAGGATCTCGGCATCCTCTCGGTGTTCGAGGGCGACCATCTGGTCGGCTACAACCTCAATCTCGGCGGCGGCCAGGGGCTGACCCACACCAAGGCCGGCACCCATGCCCGCATGGCTTCGCCGATCGCCTCGGTCGGCCCGGGCGAGCTGCTGCAGGGCGCCGAGGCGGTGATCCGCCTGTACCGCGACCACGGCAACCGCGCCGACCGCAAGCGCGCCCGGCTGAAATACGTGCTGGACGACATGGGGCTGGACTGGACCCGCAAGGAGCTGGAGCGCCAGTTCGGCCGGGTGCTGGCCGACCCGCTGCCGCACGGGCCGTTCAAGGTGCCCGACCATCTCGGCTGGCACGAGCAGGGCGACGGCCGCTTCTGGCTGGGCCTGCCGGTGGCCAGCGGCCGGATTGAGGACGGCCCCAAGGTGCGGCTGCGCACCGCGCTGCGCGCCCTGTTCGAGAACTGGGCCAAGCCGGCGGTGCTGACGCCGCAGCAGGATATCCTGATCGCCGACATCGCGCCGGGCGAGCGGGACGAGATCGAGGCGCATCTGCGCAGCCACGGCGTGGTCTTCGCCGAGGACCTGACCGCGGTGCGCCGCTGGACCCTGGCCTGCCCGGCGCTGCCAACCTGCGGCCTGGCGCTGTCGGAGGCCGAGCGCATCCGCGAGCCGCTGGTCGATTCGATCGAGGCCACGCTGCGCAAGCACGGGCTGATCGAGGAGCGGATCAGCATCCGCATCACCGGCTGCCCCAACGGCTGCGCCCGCCCCTATGCCGGCGATATCGGCTTGGTCGGCCGCACCCCCGGCACCTTCGCCCTGTTCGTCGGCGGCGATTTCGAGGGCACGCGGCTGAACGCCAAGCTGACCGAGAAGGTGCCGGAGGCCGCGATCGCCGACACGCTGGACCCGCTGCTGGGCGCCTTCGCGCAGGAGCGGCAGCAGGGCGAGGGCTTCGGCGACTGGTGCCACCGCCAGGGCATCGACCGGCTGGCCACGCTGCTGCCCGGCGGGAAGGCGCTCTAGATGCTGCCGATCTCGCTGTGCCCGGAGGTGGTGCCGGTCGCGCTGGCCGGCCGCGGCGACAAGGCGGTGCGCCGCCTGGCCCAGCTGGACGAGGGCGGCTTCACCGTCACCGTCTTCGCCGACGACCCATCGCCGGACCTGGTGCTGGCCGCCGGCGACCGGCTGCGGCGGCGCCTGCCCGGTGCTGCGGATCTGAGCACGCACCGCCTGCTGCTGGTGGCGGACCTGGACGAGGCGCCGTCCGCCGACCTCGCCATCCTGGCCCGCCGCCTGGGCCTGCTGGTGAATGTCGAGGACCGCACCGCGCTGTGCGACTTCCACCTGCCGGCGATCGTCCGCCGCGGCGACCTGGTGGTGGCGATCTCGACCGGCGGGCAGAGCCCGCGCCTGGCCGGGCGGCTGCGCCTGTTCGCCGAGCGGCTGATCCATCGCGACTGGGGCGCCCGCCTGGCCCGGCTGGGCCTGCTGCGCGCCGAGCTGCGAGCCCAGGGCAAGGCCCCGCACGAGATCGCCCGTGCCGTCGACGCCGTGATCGACGGCGAAGGCTGGCTCAGCCCGCGGTAGATCAGCCGAGGGATTGGCAGGGTCTGGAACGTCTTCTCGTGTTGCCTCTCCCGCCTGGCGGGATCTTTTCACGATGCCCTGCCCCTTGCCGTCATTGCGAGGAGGCGAAGCCGACGAAGCAATCCAGGGGCCGGTGCGCATCGGCCCCTGGATTGCTTCGCTGCGCTCGCAATGACGGTGATGAGAGTACCGAAGGGACTCTCGCCCGACCTCAGCCCGCGCTGGGTCCCGCCGCCAGCTCGGCCGTCAGCTGCTTGTGGTCCAGCGCGCCTTCCCATTTCGCCACCACCAGCGTCGCCACGGCGTTGCCGAGGATGTTGACGAAGACGAAGGCTGCCGACAGCACCCGATGGATGCCGAGGATCAGTGCCATGCTGCCGACCGGGATGGTCTGGGTGGCCGCGAGCGTCATCGCCAGCACGGCCAGGGCCGAGCCGGCGACACCGGCGCCGCCCTTCGAGGTCAGCAGCAGCACGCCGAGCAGGGCCAGCTGGTCCTGCCAGCCCAAAGCCGTCTGCGTCGCCTGGGCCAGGAACACGGTGACCGCCGCGAAGTACAGGCAGGTGCCGTCATGGTTGAAGGCGTAGCCGGTGGGTAGCACCAGCCCGACCGCCGATTCCTCCGCCCCCAGCCGGGTCAGCTTGGCCGAAAGCTGCGGGAACACGCTCTCCGACGAGCTGGTGCCCAGCACCAGCAGCAGCTCGGCCCGGATGTAGCGCATCAGCTGCCACAGGCTGAACCGGGCCCACAGGCTGACCGGCAGCAGCACCAGCAGCACGAAGACCAGGCAGGTCAGGTAGAACTCGCCGACCAGGGCGCCGAGCGAGACCAGCGACCCCAGGCCGAATTTGGCAACGGAGAAGGCGATGGCGCCGAAGGCCCCGAGCGGCGCGACCTTCATCACCATGCGGATGATCCAGAACAGCGATTTGGTCGCGCCCTCGACCACGTCCAGCACCGGCTTGCCGGCGTCGCCGGCCGCGGCCAGGCCGCAGGCGAACAGCACCGAGAAGAACAGGATCTGCAGCACATTGCCCTTGGCGAAGCCGTCGACCGCGGCCGAGGGGATGATGCCGAGCAGGAAATCGGCGATGCCGTTCGCCTTCGCCGCCTCGGCCTCATAGCCCTGGATGGTGCCGCTGACCTGGGTGAACAGCGCCGGGTCGGCCTTCATGCCGGCGCCGGGCTGCAGCAGGTTGGCGGCCACCAGCCCGATCACCAGGGCGATGGTGGTGACCACCTCGAAATAGACGATCGCCTTGAAGGCGATGCGGCCGACCCGGCCGAGGTCGCGCATGCTGGCGATGCCATGCACGACAGTACAGAAGATGATCGGCCCGACCACCATCTGGATCAGCTTGATGAAGGCGTCGCCCAGCGGCTTCAGCTGCGCGCCGATATCGGGCTGCCAGACGCCGAGGCCGATGCCCAGCAGCAGGGCGATCAGCACCTGCACCGACAGGTCGCTGTATAGCGGCTTGCGCGCCCGCTTCGGCGGCGCGGCCGCCAGGATGGCTTCACTCATGGCTCGATCCTCCCCCTTCATGTTTTTTTGCTTCGGGGCCCGGCTCAGGCGCCGAGCTCTCCCAGGATCTCTTCGGCGCCGGCGAACACCTCGTCGACGCTCATCCGCCGCGGCAGCAGCTTCTGGTCGAAGCAGGTGGCGAGCGTCAGCTCGACCGCGTCCCACAGCCGCTCGCAGCCGAACGCCGCCCGGCTCATGCCGTCGGCCGGTGCGGGCGCTTCGGCGGCCGCCCGCTTCAGCAGGGCATAGGCGGCGCGGATCGCCTGCGGCTTCCGGCGCGCCGCCTCCGCGCTGACCGCGACCATGTGGTTGATCGGCATGAAGCCGTGCCGGGCGTACCAGGCGCGGTCCACAGCCGCATGGTCGGCGATCACCGGCGCGAACTCCTCGCCCTCCGGCAGGTCGTTGCCGAGGATGGCGGCGCGGATCTCGCCCGCCCGCAGCCGGTCGGGCAGGCTGCCCTCGTCTTCGAAATGCTCGACGAAGCCCGGGTCGACGTATTCCTCGACATGGGCCGGGTCGCTGGTGACCCAGCGGATATCCTCGGCCGCCAGGCCATAATCCTCCGCCAGATGGGCGCGCACCCACAGGCCGGTGGTCTGGGTATAGGCGCGCACGCCGACCCGGGCGCCGGCCAGCTCCTTCGGCGCCACCGGGCCGTGGCCGCGGTGATAGATCAGGCAGCCGCGCTGCAGCCGCGACGCCACCACCGCCGGCAGCACCACGATCGGCCGGTCATAGGCCTTGGCCTGCAGCGCGGTGGCGATGGCGAGCTCGCTGAGCTCGTATTCCGCCCGCCGCACCATCGGCGCGAAGGCCTTGTGCACCGGCGCGACCTCGACGAAGTCGAGCACGACCTCGCCGCTGCGCAGCGCGCCCGACTTGAGCGCCGCGGTGTGCGGATAGGTGCCGAGCACCGTCTGGAGACGGACCGCATCAGCCATGTCGGGCGTCTCCCAGCGCGGGGTACAGCCGGCGGGCGGAGCCGGCGAGGATCGCCGCCCGTTCGGCCTCCGGCAGCACGGACAGGCCGGCCTTCGCCTCGCCCAGCAGCGCCGCCAGGCTGCCCTCGGCGGCCGGGAAGTTCGACCCCCACAGGACACGGTCGGCACCGAAGCGCTGGACCACCAACGGGATGAAGGCGGTCGCGGTCGATGCCCCCTGCCCCGCCGCCGCCAAGGTGCGGTTGGTCAGCTTCAGATGCACGCCGGGGAAGACGGCCAGGTCGAACAGGGCGCGGGCCTTCTCATAGGGCGGGCCGTCTGCCAGATCCGGCCGGGCCAGGTGGTCGAGCAGCACCTTCGCCTGCGGGAACCGCTGCAGCAGGCCGCGCAGCATCGGGATGCCGTCCATCGTCATCTGCAGGCAGACCGGGATGCCGTGCGCCTCGGCATAGGTCCAGGCCGGCCAGGAGCGCGGGTCGCCCAGCCAGTCCGCCTGGCCCGGCATGGTGCTGCCGGTGGTGAAGAGGCGGAGGCCGACCAGCCCCTCATCCCTCCAGCGCTTGATCTGGTCGACCGCGTCGCCAGCCACGGCATCGAGCGAGAACACGCCGACGAAGCGGCCGGGATGGGCCCGCACCGCCTCCACAACATAGCGGGAATCGTGGCCATAAACGGTGGAGGCCTGGACCACCACCGCCTGGGCGATGCCGGCCTCGTCCATCGCCGCCACCAGCCCGTGATGGTCGACCGGCCGGGCCTTGGACCAGTCGGAGCGGTGGCCGCCGAGCGGCGCGTGCGGATACCGCTCCGCATCGGGCGAAATCACATGGGTATGGCTATCGACGACGTCCAAGCTCGTCCTCCCGTGACGGCACTCTCTCGGCCCCTGGAGCGGACGCTAGGCCCGGACGGCGCCGACCGCTTCATAGAAAGGACGGCATCGGCCATAAATTCTTGCTAAGCAGAGAACCATGGCGACGCAACCGACCCTGAGACGGCTGACCATCTTCGACGCCGTGATCCGCGCCGGATCGGCCGGGGCGGCGGCGCAGGCGATCGGCCTGTCGCAGCCCGCCGTGACCCATGCCCTGCACAAGCTGGAAAGCGAGGCCGGCGCCCGGCTGCTGGACCGTGGCCCCGGCGGCAGCCAGCCCA
>NZ_JANX01000151.1 GCF_000767795.1 Inquilinus limosus MP06
GGCATGGCGCCCTTCGCGGTCGAGGAGACCGAGCGCCAGCTCGACGCCGCCTGGACCGCGGTGGCGGTGGAGGCCGCGGTCGCCGCCTGGGCGATCGCCCGCCGCGACCTGCCGGTGGACGGGCTGGGCCGCGGCCTGCGCGATCCCTGGCGGGCGATCCGCCCTCTCCTCCCGATCGGCCGCGAGGGCGAGGCGCCGTTCGATCTCGGCCCGGTCGAGGCCTGGTTCCGGACCTGGGAGATGCCGGCTTGACAGCCGCGCCGGCGGCAGGCGACTGTCCGGCCATGACCTCCGGCCGCCCCCTCGTCGCGAAAGCCAAAAAAGCCCCGCTCGCGGGGACCGGAGATCGCTGCCCGCGGTAACCCGCCGCGCGCTTTGAGGATCCACCAGACCCCGCCGGTTCCGACGGGGTCTTGTCGTCTCTGCGCCCTCCCCGTCTCCGGCCTCACCCAGGAGACGAACCATGCCCCTCCCCGCCCCGACCGGCCTCTGGCTGCCGCTGATCACGCCGTTCCGCGACGGCGCGCTCGATGAGGCCTCGCTGCGCCGGATGCTCCGGCATTACAGCGCCGGCCCGGTCGACGGCCTGATCCTCGCCGCCACCACCGGCGAGGGCATGACGCTCGACACCGATGAGACCGAGCGCCTGGTCGCGATCGCCGCCGAGGAGTGGACGCGGCCCCTGTATCTCGGCCTGTCCGGCGCCGACACGCGCAAGCTGGCGAAGGAGCTCGGCCGCACCTCCGCCTGGCCGGTCCAGGGATACCTGATCGCCTGCCCCTATTATGTCCGCCCGTCGCAGGAGGGGCTGGAGCGCCACTTCGCCGCTTTGGCCGATGCCACCGACCGGCCGATCCTGATCTACAACATCCCCTACCGGACCGGCGTCAACCTGGGCAACGAGGCCATGCTGCGGCTGGCCGAGCGGCCGAGCATCGTCGGGGTCAAGGATTGCTGCGCCGATGCCCGCCAGTCCTTCGAGCTGCTGCGCGACCGGCCGGCCGGCTTCTCGGTGCTGACCGGCGAGGACGCGCTGCTCTACACCGCCCTGACCCAGGGCGCCGACGGCGGCATCCTGGCCTCGGCCCATGTCGAGACCGAGGCCTTCGCCGCGATCCGTGCCCGGCTGCTGGCCGGCGACCAACCGGGCGCCCTCGCCGCCTGGCGCGATCTATCCGAACTGCCGCGGCTGCTGTTCGCCGAACCGAGCCCGGCGCCGATCAAGCATTGGCTGTGGCGAACCCGCCTGATCGACAGCCCGGAGGTCCGGCTGCCGATGACCAGGGTCAGCGACGCGCTCGCCGCCCGGCTCGATCGCGAGATCGAACGGCGGGTGCTCATCAGGGACGCCCCTATCCTGGCGCCGGCCGGCTGGTGAAGCGCCCGCCGATGCGGTAGCGCGAGCCGGGGAACAGCAGGCGGGCCACGCTGACCAGCCGGCCCGCCGCCCAGGTGCGGCGATGGATCAGCAGGCAGGGCTCATGCCGGCCGATCCTGAGGTGCTCGCGCTCCCAAGGCTCGGCCAGCACCGCCTCGACCACATGCTCGCCGTCGGGCATCGGCGCCGCCTGCATCAGGTAGTCATGCGGCGTGATCCGGGTGAAATCCTGCGCCAGGTAGTGCGGCGCGGAATCGAGCCGCACCAGCCGGTCCTCCAGCAGGATCGGCACGCTGTCCTCATGGTGGATCAGCACCGAATGAGCAATGGCGGTGCCCTCCGCCACCTCCAGCCGCGCCGCCGTCTCGGCCGTCGCCGCTTCGGAGCGCAACAGGATCACGGTGGCGCTGTGGGCATGGCCGCGGGCGCGCACGTCGTCGGCGATGCTGCGGATCTCCATCAGCGGCGCCTCGGGCTTGGCCCCGGCGACGAAGGTGCCGACGCCCTGCACCCGCACCAGCACCCCGGCCTCGGTCAGCTCGCGCAGCGCCCGGTGGATCGTCATCCGGCTGATGCCGAGCGATTTCACCAGCTCGTTCTCCGACGGCACTCGCCCGTTCTCCGGCCATTCCCCGGTCTCGATCGAGCGCAGGATCATGGCCTTGATCTTGCGGTACAGCGGCAGCGGCTCGTCGAGCAGCAGCGTCATCGGCGGGCGTCCATCACGGTTCCTCGGGCGTCATCATGAGGCTCTTGTCGTCATCGCGCCACTTGTATATACAACCCTATACTAATTCAGCCAAGGGAGGCTTGCCGTGACGACCGCCACCAACCGCCGTGTCATCCGGGCGCCGCACGGGCCGGAGCTGAGCTGCCGGACCTGGCAGACCGAAGCCGCCATGCGGATGCTGATGAACAACCTCGACCCCGACGTGGCCGAGAATCCGGACGAGCTGGTGGTCTATGGCGGCATCGGCAAGGCGGCCCGCAACTGGCAGTCCTTCGACACCATCGTCCGCAGCCTGAAGGACCTGGCGCCGGACGAGACGCTGCTGGTCCAGTCCGGCAAGCCGGTCGGCGTGTTCCGCACCCACACCGACGCGCCCCGCGTCCTGATTGCCAACTCCAACCTGGTGCCGCACTGGGCGACCTGGGAGCATTTCCGCGAGCTCGAGGCCAAGGGCCTGATGATGTACGGCCAGATGACGGCCGGCTCCTGGATCTATATCGGCAGCCAGGGCATCGTGCAGGGGACCTACGAGACCTTCGCCGAGGTCGGCCGCCAGCACTACAACGGCGACCTGAAGGGCCGCTGGATCCTGACCGGGGGTCTGGGCGGCATGGGCGGGGCGCAGCCGCTGGCCGCGACCATGGCCGGCGCCTCGATGATCGCGGTCGAATGCCAGGCCGGCCGGATCGAGCGCCGCCTCGCCACCCGCTATGTCGACCGCAAGGCCGAGAGCCTGGACGAGGCGATGGCGATCGTCCGCGAAGCCAAGGCCCAGGGCAAGGCGGTGTCCGTCGGCCTGCTCGGCAACGCTGCCGAGATCTTCCCGGAGATCGTGCGCCGCGCCAAGGCCGACCCGTCCTGGCGCCCGGACGCGGTGACCGACCAGACCTCGGCGCATGACCCGTTGAACGGCTACCTGCCGGCGGGCTGGAGCTGGGCCGAGGCTGAATCCCGCCGCCTGACCGACCCCGAGGGCGTGGTCCGCGCGGCGAAGGAGAGCATGGCGGCGCATGTCCGGGCGATGCTGGAGTTCCACGCCATGGGCATCCCGACGCTCGACTACGGCAACAACATCCGCCAGATGGCGCAGGATGTCGGCGTCGAGAACGCCTTCGATTTCCCCGGCTTCGTCCCGGCCTATATCCGCCCGCTGTTCTGCCGCGGCATCGGCCCGTTCCGCTGGGCCGCCCTGTCCGGCGACCCTGAGGACATCTACCGGACCGACCAGCGGGTGAAGGAGCTGATCCCCGACGACCCACATCTGCACAACTGGCTGGACATGGCGCGCGAGCGCATCGCCTTCCAGGGCCTGCCGGCGCGGATCTGCTGGGTCGGTCTCGGTCAGCGCCACCGCCTGGGCCTCGCCTTCAACGAGATGGTGGCCAGGGGCGAGCTGAAGGCGCCGATCGTGATCGGCCGCGACCATCTCGACAGCGGCTCGGTCGCCAGCCCGAACCGCGAGACCGAGGCGATGCAGGACGGGTCGGACGCGGTGTCCGACTGGCCGCTGCTGAACGCGCTCCTGAACACCGCCTCGGGCGCCACCTGGGTCAGCCTGCATCACGGCGGCGGCGTCGGCATGGGCTACAGCCAGCATGCCGGCATGGTGATCGTCGCCGACGGCACCCCGGAAGCGGCGCGGCGGCTGGAGCGGGTGTTGACCAACGACCCCGGAACCGGCGTCATGCGTCATGCCGATGCGGGCTACGACATCGCCCGCGACTGTGCCCGGGAACAGGGCCTGAAGCTGCCGATGCTGGAGGACACGCATGGATGACGGGATCGTTCGCGCCGAGGAGATCGTCCGGGACCAGGCCGGGCTGCGCAGCCGCTACGCCGAGCCGAGCGAGCTGGTCCGGAACAAGGTATTGAACCGGATCGACCGGCACGCCCGCGCCTTCATCGGCCTGTCGCCCTTCCTGGTGATCGCCACGGCAGGGGCGGATGGCAGCGCCGATGCCTCGCCCCGCGGCGACGCGCCCGGCTTCGTCACCGTGGCCGACGAGAAAACCCTGCTGATCCCCGACCGGCGCGGCAACAACCTGTGCGACAGCCTGTCGAACGTGGTCGAGAACCCGAAGGTCGGGCTGGTGTTCTTCGTCCCCGGCGTCAACGAGACGCTGCGGGTCAATGGCGGCGCCGCGATCACCACCAACCCGGCGGTGCTGCAGCCGATGGCGGTCGACGGCAAGGTCCCGACCTCGGCCCTGCGGGTCACGGTCGACCAGCTGTACTTCCATTGCGGCAAGGCGCTGATACGGTCCCGCCTGTGGGACCCGGCGGTGCAGATCGAACGCGGCAGCTTCCCGACCCTGGGCAAGATCCTGTCCGACCAGATCAAGGGCGTCGACACCGAACAGGCCGATGCCAGGCTCGAAAACTCCTACCGGAATCACCTCTACTGACATGGCCGACATCATCTTCACCGCCGGCCGGCTGACGCTGCCGCAGCTCCGCGCCATCGCCCGCACCGACGATGCCCTGCGCCTCGACCCGGCCTGCCGGCCGGAGATCGAGGCCGGCGCCGCCGCCGTCGCCGCGATCGTCGACGAGAACCGCACCGCCTATGGCGTCAACACCGGCTTCGGCAAGCTGGCCCAGACCCGGATTCCGACCGACCGGCTGCAGCAGCTGCAGACCAACCTGGTGCTGTCGCACGCCACCGGCACCGGTCCGCTGCTGGACGACGCCATTGTCCGGCTGATCCTGGCGCTCAAGCTCAACGGGCTGGCCCGCGGCCGGTCCGGCGTGCGCTGGGTGGTGATCGAGGCGCTGCAGGCGCTGCTCGATGCCCGCGCCTATCCCTGCATCCCGGCCAAGGGCTCGGTCGGCGCGTCGGGCGACCTCGCCCCCCTCGCCCATCTCTCGGCCGCGCTGCTGGGCGAGGGCGAGATCCGGCTCAAGGGCAAGCGCTGGCCGGCCGCCGACGCGCTGCGCCAGATCGGCCTCGACCCGCTGATCCTGGCGCCGAAGGAGGGCCTGGCCCTGCTGAACGGCACCCAGGTCTCCACCGCGCTCGCCCTGTTCGGCCTGTTCGCGGCGGAGGAGGTGTTCGCCGCCGGTCTTGTCGCCGGCGCCATGTCGGTCGACGCCGCCCGCGCCTCGGACGCGCCCTTCGATGCCCGCATCCATGAATGGCGCGGCCAGCAGGGCCAGATCGAGGTGGCGGCGACGCTGCGCGGCCTGCTCGACCACAGCGCCATCCGCGCCTCGCATGTCGAGAATGACGACCGGGTGCAGGACCCCTACTCCCTGCGCTGCCAGCCGCAGGTGATGGGCGCCTGCCTCGACCAGATCCGCCACGCGGCCCGGATCCTGGAGATCGAGGCCAATGCCGTGTCCGATAACCCGCTGGTGTTCCCGGAGACCGGCGACGTCATTTCCGGCGGCAACTTCCATGCCGAGCCGGTGGCATTCGCCGCCGACAACCTGGCGCTGGTGATCGCCGAGATCGGCGCGATGTCGGAACGGCGCATCGCGCTCCTGACCGACAGCAACCTGTCCGGCCTGCCGCCCTTCCTGGTGTCCGACCCGGGCGTCAATTCCGGCTTCATGATCGCCCATGTCACCGCGGCCGCCCTGGCCAGCGAGAACAAGAGCCTGGCGCATCCGAGCTCGGTCGACAGCCTGCCGACCTCGGCGAACCAGGAGGACCATGTGTCGATGGCGACCCATGCCGGACGGCGCCTGGCCGACATGGCCGAGAACACCTCCGTGATCGTCGGGGTCGAGCTGCTGGCCGCGGCCCAGGGCATAGACTTCCACCGGCCGTTGCGCAGCGCCGAGCGGATCGAGGCGGCGATGGTGGTGATCCGCGCCCGGGTAAAGGCCTGGGATGTCGATCGCTACTTCGCCCCGGACCTTGAGGTCGCGAAGACCCTGGTTCGCGCCGGGACCTTCCTGCCCTATGTGCCCGGTCTGCTGCCGAGCACCGTCGCGGAGACCCGATGATGGACGCCTTCCGCCTTCACCGCGGCACCGCGCCGCTGCTGCTGAGCATCCCGCACGTCGGCACCGGCGTGCCGGATGCCATCCGGGCGCGCTTCACGCCGGAGGGGCTGCTGCTGCGCGACACCGACTGGCATCTCGACCGGCTGTACGACTTCGCCGAGGGGCTGGGCGTCAGCATCCTCCAGGCGGTGCAGTCGCGCTATGTCGTCGACCTGAACCGCCCGGCGGACGACCAGAGCCTGTATCCCGGCCAGGCCACCACCGGACTGTGCTCGACCATCGATTTCGACGGCCGGCCGCTGTACCGGTCGGGCGAGGAGCCGGACGCGGCCGAGATCGTCCGGCGGGTCGAGACGGTTTGGAAGCCCTATCACGCCGCCCTGGCGGCGGAGCTGGAGCGCATCAAGGCGCAGCACGGCTACGCCCTGCTGTATGACGCGCATTCGATCCGCTCGGTGGTGCCGCGGCTGTTCGACGGGGTGCTGCCCGACCTGAACCTCGGCAGCAATGGCGGCGCCACGGCGGCGCCGGTCCTGAAGGAGCGGATCGCCGAGATCTGCCGCACGGCCGAGGGCTTCAGCCATGTGGTCGACGGGCGGTTCCGCGGCGGCATCATCACCCGCCATTACGGCCAGCCGCAGCGGAACGTGCACGCGCTGCAGATGGAGCTGGCCCAGCGCCACTACATGGACGAGGATCCGCCCTTCACCTACCAGGCGGAGCGGGCCCAGCCGCTGAAGGCCGTGCTGCGCCGGGTGCTGGAAGCGATGCTGGAGTGGAAACCCGCCTGATGAGCAGCGCCTTGTCGCCGATCGAGCTGTGGCTCGACCGCTGGGAGCTGGAGCCCGACGGCGAGGCGATCGAGCGCAACGGTGCCCATGTCGCCTTCGTCCGCCGCGGCGATACCAGGGCGGTGCTGAAGGTGCTGAAGCCGAACAGCGACGAAATGCTTGGCCCGGTGATGCTGGCGCATTACCGGGGCCGCAGCGCCGTCCGCGTGCTGGGGCACGAGCAGAACGCCGTGCTGCTGGAGCGGGCGCTGCCGGGGACGGAGCTGACCGGGACCGTGCTGGCCGGCCGCGACGACGAGGCCGTCCGCATCCTGTGCGGCGTGATAGCGGACCTGCACCGGGACGACCCGCCGCCCGGCCCCTGGCCGACGGTGGAGGATTGGGGCCGCGCCTTCGCCCGCTATCGCGCCGGCGAACCCCACTCCGAGATCCCGCCCGCGCTGCTGGACCGCGCCGAGACCGAGTTCATGGACCTCTGCGCCAGCCAGGGCCGGCGCTTCCTGCTGCATGGCGACCTGCATCACGAGAACGTGCTGGACGGCGGCGACCGCGGCTGGCTGGTGATCGACCCCAAGGGCGTGATCGGCGAGCTGGCCTATGAGACCGGCGCCGGCCTGCGCAATCCGGGCGGCGCCGAGGATCTGTACAACGATCCCCGGCACATCGCCCGCCGGGTGCGGATCCTCGCGGAGACGCTGGACCTGCCCGAGCAGCGCATCCTGCGCTGGTCCTTCGCTCAGGCCGTCCTCTCCGCGCTGTGGCATGTCGAGGACGGGGACGACGACGAGGACGTCGCCGCGGCGATCGCGACCGCCGCGGTGATGCGCAGCCTGCTGGTGGGCTGACCATCCGGATCAGGCCGGCCTGAGCAGCACCTTCCCGCGGGCATGGCCGGAGGCGACATGGTCGAGCGCCGCGGCCAGCTCTCCGAGCGAATGCTCGCGATCCACCACCACCGTCAACGACCCGGCATCGCACAGCCCGACCGCCAGGCCGAGGCGGGTGGCGTCGGTCTGGTGAAAGACGAAGGGGGCGGAGACGCCATGCGCCCGCGCCAGCGCCTCGTCCGGCGGCGACACGATGCTGGCCAGCACCCCGCCCGGCCGCAGCACGGCGAAGGAGCGGTGCTGGGTTTCGCCGCCGACGGTGTCGAGCACGAGGTCGACATCGCGGAGCTGCGCGGCAAAAACCTCGGTCCGATAGTCGATGACCTGGGTGGCGCCGAGCCGATGCAGCAGCTCGGCATTGGCGCCGGACGCGGTGGCGACGACCCTGGCGCCGGCGATCCGCGCCAGTTGCACCGCGGCGCTGCCGACGCCGCCGGCCCCGGCATGGATCAGCACGGTCTGGCCCGCCTTCAGATGGGCGGTTTCGAACAGCGCCTGCCAGGCCGTCCCCGCCGCGGTGGGCAGGCCGGCCGCCGTGGTCAGCGGCAGGGTCGTCGGGGCCGGGGCGATCTTGGCCGCGGGCACGACGGCGAATTCGGCGAAGGCGCCGCCACGCACCGGATCCGGCCGGGCGATCACCCGGTCGCCCGGGCGCCAGCGCGCCGCCAGCGGTCCGGCCCGCTCGACGGTGCCGGCGAGGTCGGTGCCCAGCGCATAGGGGAAGGCCAGCGGGAAATAGGCATCGAGCCCGCCGCCGATCAGCTTGAGGTCCAGCGGGTTGACGCTGGCCGCCGCCACCCGGATCAGCACTTCGTCGGGCCCGACCTCCGGCACCGGCACATCCTCGATCACGACGCCGGAAAGGCCGCCATACGCATGGATGCGGGCCGCCTTCATCGCCCGGCCTCCGTCTCGGACGCCACCGACGGCCAGGCGCCGACCTGCTGCAGCATCCCGAACCAGTCCTCGAGATGCCAGGTATGGCTGATCCGGCCATCCCGAAGATGATGGAAATCGTGCAGCGCCACCGTCACCCGCCGCCCGGTCGGCGCGATGCCGAACCATTCGCCGCGATGGGTTCCCGTGATCTGTGCCCGCACCCCGGCCCGGCCGTCACGGCCGAACATGTCCTCGATCGTGACGTCGAGATCGGGAAAGGCCTTCAGGAAGGCCCGGATCACCGGCTTCAGCCCATCCGGCCCGGGCCCCTGCCCCGGCGCCGGCGGAATGTCCAGCCAGTCCGGGGTGACCGCCTCGTCCAGCAGGTCTGGGTCATGATCGGCGAAGGCGCGATACAAGGTCTCGACCGCGTGCCGGTCTTCCGCCGTCAGCCCGGCCGCCGGCCTGCTCTGGTCCTGGTTCATCTTGCGTCCATTCTCGCTCTGGGTTGGCCGGGCGATCCCGGCGAGCAAGACTTGGGAGATGGACCATCATATTTGAAATCGATGATCTGGATATGAGATCATTCATGCCATGGATCTTCATGGCATCGACCTGAACCTGCTCGTCGCCTTCGACGCCTTGATGGCGGAGCGCAGCGTCACCCGCGCCGGCACCCGCATCGGCCGGACCCAGCCCGCGATGAGCGCCGCGCTGGCCCGGCTGCGCGCCCTGCTGCGGGACGATCTGTTCGTGCGCGGCCCCCAAGGCCTGCAGCCCACGCCGCGTGCGCTCGACCTGGCCGAGCCCCTGTCCGGCGCCTTGGCGCAGATCCAGCGCACGCTGGACTTCACCCGGGGCTTCGACCCGGCCGCGTCGACGACGACCTTCACCCTCGGCCTGTCGGATCACCCGGCCTTCCTGCTGCTGCCGCGCCTGGTGATCGCGCTGCAGGCGGCGGCACCCGGTGTCCTGCTGCGGGTGCGCAGCTTCACGGCACGGGATGATGCGGTCCGGGTGCTGGATGCCGGCGAGGCCGATGCGACGATCGGCGTGCCGGCCCCGCCGGCCGGCCGCATCCTGTCCCGCCCGCTGTTCGAGGAGCGCTTCGTCTGCGTGCTGCGCCGCGGCCATCCTGCGGCCGGCCGGCCGCTCGACCTCGACCGCTTCCTGGCGCTGTCGCATCTGCTGGTGTCGCCCGAAAACGAGCAGTTCGGCGTCGTCGATGCCGCGCTGGCGAAGCGGGGCCTCAAGCGCAGGCTCGGCCTGACCCTGCCGCAGCTGTATGCAGCGCCGGGCGTCGTGGCGCAGTCCGACATGATCGCGACGCTGATGCAGGGCGTGGTCGCCGCCTCCGGCCATGCCGGCGCCCTCAGCCTGCTGGCCCCGCCGCTCGACCTGCCGTCGATCCCGTTCGTGCTGTCCTGGCATCGCCGCAACGACGCCCACCCCGCCCAGCGCTGGTTCCGCGATCTCGTGGCGGCGCAGGCGGGGGCCTGACGGCCCGAACCGATCCGGCCTAATCCGGCAGGATCGCCACCGCCCTGGTCCAGCCGGCCGAGGCGGCACGGATCTTCACCGGGAAGCAGCTGACGGTGAAGCCGGTGGCGGGCAGCGCCTCCAGGTTGTGCAGCTTCTCCAGGTGGCAGTAGCCGATGTCGCGGCCGGCCTTGTGGCCCTCCCAGATCAGCGAGGCGTCGCCGGTCTCCTTGAACCGCCGCGCCGTGTGGCTGAACGGCGCATCCCAGCTCCAGCCATCGGTGCCGACCAGGCGTACGCCCTGTTGCAGCAGGTGCAGCGTCGCGTCGCGGCCCATGCCGCAGCCGCTGTCGACATAATCGGCCTGACCGTAGCGGGCGCCTGCGGCGGTGTTGACCAGCACGATCTCCAGCGGCTTCAGCACATGGCCGATCCGCTCCAGCTCGGCGTCGATCTCGGCCGGGGTGACGATGTGGCCGTCCGGCAGGTGCCGGAAATCCAGCTTCACGCCGGGCTGGAAGCACCATTCCAGCGGCACTTCGTCGATGGTGATGGCGCGCTTCCCGCCATCCATCGTCGGGTGGTAGTGCCAGGGCGCGTCGAGATGCGTGCCGTTGTGGGTCGAGATCGCCACCGTCTCCACCGCCCAGCCCATGCCGTCGGGCAGCTGCTCGGGCTTCAGGCCGGGAAAGACGAAGGCGAGGTCGCGTGCCGTCTCCTCATGGGCGCGATAGGTGATCGAAACCTTCTGGAACGGCGGGTCGGCCGGGACGTCGTTCTCGAGCGGGATCGAGATGTCGATGAGCTTGGGCATATCCGGTCTCGCAGTCAGGGAACGATGGTGCCGGTGCAGGCGCCGAAGCCGATCGGCATGAAGCCGTCGCGCCGGCACCGGGCGGTGAAAGTGATCTCGTCGCCATCCTCCAGGAAGCCGCGCTGCTCGCCATTCGGCAGCGTCACCGGCTCGCGCCCGCCCATGGTCAGCTCCAGCAGGCTGCTGAGCTGCGCCCGGGTGGGGCCGGAGATGGTGCCGGTGCCCAGCAGGTCCCCCGGCAGCAGGTTGCAGCCGCCGGAGCTGTGATGCGCCACCATCTGCGCCGGGGTCCAGTAGAGGTGCCGGGCGTTCGAGGTGATGATGGTGACCGGCCCCTGCCCTTCCGCCCGCATCCGGGCGGTGGAGAGCCGGACCGTCAGCTCGACGTCCAGCCCGCCCGCCTCCTGGTCACGGCCGTCCATCAGGTAGTCCAGCGGCGCCGGGTCGCCGTCCGGCCGGACCATCGCCGGCACCCGGAACGGCCGCAGCGCATCGGCGGTGACCACCCAGGGCGAGACCGTGGTGCTGAAGCTCTTGCTCAGGAACGGCCCCAGCGGCGTCATCTCCCAGCGCTGGATATCGCGGGCCGACCAGTCGTTGAGCAG
>NZ_JANX01000152.1 GCF_000767795.1 Inquilinus limosus MP06
CGCCGCGCAGCGTGGCGAAGCCGATGGCGCCCTCCGGCCGCCTGCCGTCGCGGTCGGTCGCCTTCACGGCGTCGAACTCGACGCCGCGGCCCTCGGCGGCGGCGCGGCCCAGCAGGATGGCGGTGCCGGAGGGGGCGTCGATCTTGTGGCGGTGGTGCATCTCCACCACCTCGATGTCCCAGCCGACGTCGAGGGCGCGGGCCGCCTGCCGTACCAGCGCCGCCAGCAGGTTCACGCCCAGGCTCATGTTGTAGGACTGGATCACCGGGGTATGGCGCGCGGCCCGGCCCAGCGCGGCCAGCTGCTCGGCCGAGAAGCCGGTGGTGCCGACCACATGCACCGCCTTGCCCTGGGCCGCGAGGGCGGAGAAGCGGATCGACGCCTCCGGCCGGGTGAAGTCGACCACCGCATCGGCGGTGGCGAAGAGCTGCACCGGGTCATCGCTGACGATGACGCCGCAGGCCGGGCGCCCGGCCAGGAGGCCGGCATCCTGGCCGATCGCGGCGCTGCCCTCGTTGCCGATCGCGCCATGCAGCATCACCGAGCCGTCGGTTGAGTCCAGCACGGCCTGGATCAGCATCCGGCCCATCCGGCCGGCGGCGCCGGTGACGCCGATCCTGACGGGGCCCTCGACGGGGCGGGGAGTGTCGCCGGCGGTCATGCGCAGGGTCCTTCGATGGTCCAGGCGTCCGGAAAAAGGACGCCTCGGCTCTTTGCGGTCCCTGGATCGCCGGGTCAAGCCCGGCGATGACGGAAAGGAGACATGCCGGTCCGCCGCTACTCCTTGAAGAACTCCTTCACCTTGGCGAAGAAGCCCTGGCTCTCGGGGCTGGTGCCGCCACCGCCCTCGCGCTCGAATTCCTCGAGCAGCTCGCGCTGGCGCTTGGTCAGGTTGACCGGGGTCTCGACCTGCAGCTCGACATACATGTCGCCGCGGCCGGCGGAGCGCAGCACCGACATGCCCTTGCCGCGCAGGCGGAAGCGGGCGCCGGACTGGGTGCCGGCCGGCACCGTGATCTTGGCGCGGCCGCCGTCGATCGCCGGGATTTCGATCGGCCCGCCCAGCGCCGCCGTGGCCATCGGGATCGGTGCCTTGCAGAACAGGTCGGCGCCGTCGCGCTGGAACAGCGCGTGCGGCCGCACCGACAGGAAGATGTACAGGTCGCCCGGCGGGGCGCCGCGCATGCCGCTCTCGCCCTCGTTCGACAGGCGGATGCGGGTGCCGTCATCCACGCCCGGCGGGATGTCGACCTTCAGCGTCTTGTCCTTGCGCACGCGGCCGGAGCCGCTGCAGTTCCGGCACGGATTCTTGATCACGCGGCCCTGGCCGCCGCAGCCGGGGCAGGTGCGCTCGACCGTGAAGAAGCCCTGGGAGGCGCGGACCCGGCCTGCGCCACCGCAGGTCGGGCAGGTCACCGGCTGGCTGCCGGGCTCGGCGCCCGACCCGTCGCAGACCTCGCAGGCGATCGAGGACGGCACCTTGACCGTCGCCTGTTTGCCGAGGAACGCCTCCTCCAGCGTGATCTCGAGGTTGAAGCGGACATCGGCGCCGCGGCCCGCCTGGGCGCGCTGGCCGCCGCCGCGGCGGCCGCCCATGAAGTCGCCGAACATCTCCTCGAAGATATCGGCGAAGCCGCCGGAGAAGTCGGCCCCGCCCGGGCCGCGCGGCCCGGCGCCGCCGTCGAAGGCGGCGTGGCCGAAGCGGTCATAGGCGGCGCGCTTCTGCTCGTCCTTCAGGACGTCATAGGCTTCGTTGATTTCCTTGAACTTGTGCTCGGCGGTCTTGTCGCCCGGGTTGCGGTCCGGGTGATATTGCATCGCCAGCTTACGGTAGGCCTTCTTGATCTCGTCCGCGCCGGCGCCGCGCGCAACCCCCAGAAGATCGTAAAAGTCCTGCTTCGCCATGCCGTCCTCGCCCCGAGCCGGGAGAGCCGTCGATGGGCCCCGGCCCGGATGAAAACCGCCCCCGCGCGGCCCGTCACGGACCCTCGCGGGGGCGGAACTGCCCCTTATCGGTGTATCGTGGTCATGCGACCGCGGTCACGCCGACTTCTTCTTCTTGTCGTCGTCGACTTCCTCGAAATCGGCGTCGACCACACCGTCATCCGGCTTCGCCGAAGCCTGCTCGCCGCCTTCCGGCGCCGCGCCCGACTCCTGGCTGGCCTTGTACATGGCCTCGCCGATCTTCATCGCCGCCTGGGCCAGGGCGTCGGTCTTGGCCTTGATCTGGTCGGCATCGTCGGTCGACAGCACCGCCTTCAGGTCGGCGACCGCGGTCTCGACCGCCGCCTTGTCGGCCGCGTCGACCTTGTCGCCGAACTCAGCCAGCTGCTTCTCGGTCGAGTGGATCAGGGCGTCCGCATGGTTCTTGGCCTCGACCGCCTCGCGACGCTTCTTGTCGCTCGCGGCATTGGCCTCGGCGTCCTTGACCATCTTGTCGATGTCGCCGTCCGACAGGCCGCCCGAGGCCTGGATGCGGATCGCCTGCTCCTTGCCGGTCGCCTTGTCCTTGGCACTGACATTGACCAGGCCGTTGGCGTCGATGTCGAAGGTCACCTCGACCTGCGGCATGCCGCGCGGGGCCGGCGGGATGCCAACCAGGTCGAACTGGCCCAGCAGCTTGTTGTCCGCCGCCATCTCGCGCTCGCCCTGGAACACGCGGATGGTCACCGCGGTCTGGTTGTCCTCGGCGGTCGAGAAGGTCTGGCTCTTCTTGGTCGGGATCGTGGTGTTGCGCTCGATCAGGCGGGTGAACACGCCGCCCAGCGTCTCGATGCCCAGCGACAGCGGGGTGACGTCGAGCAGCAGGACATCCTTGACCTCGCCCTTCAGCACGCCGCCCTGGATCGCCGCGCCGACGGCCACGACCTCATCCGGGTTGACGCCGCGATGCGGGTCCTTGCCGAAGAACTGCTTCACCGTCTCGATGACCTTGGGCATGCGGGTCATGCCGCCGACCAGGATCACCTCATCGATCTCGCTGGCCTTCAGGCCGGCGTCGCGCAGCGCGGCGCGGCACGGCTCGACCGTGCGCTGGATCAGGTCGTCGACCAGCGCCTCGAGCTTCGCCCGGGTCAGCTTGATGTTCAGGTGCTTCGGGCCGGACGCGTCGGCGGTGATGAAAGGCAGGTTCACCTCGGTCTGGACCGAGGAGGACAGCTCGATCTTCGCCTTCTCGGCCGCTTCCTTCAGGCGCTGCAGGGCCAAGCGGTCCTTGCGCAGGTCGATGCCCTGCTCCTTTTTGAACTCCTCGGCCAGGTAGTCGATGATCTTGGCGTCGAAATCCTCACCGCCCAGGAAGGTGTCGCCGTTGGTCGACTTCACCTCGAACACGCCGTCGCCGATCTCCAGCACCGAGATGTCGAAGGTGCCGCCGCCAAGGTCGTAGACCGCGATGGTGCCCGACGCCTTCTTGTCCAGGCCATAGGCCAGGGCGGCCGCCGTCGGCTCGTTGATGATGCGCAGCACCTCGAGCCCGGCGATCTTGCCGGCATCCTTGGTGGCCTGGCGCTGGCTGTCGTTGAAATAGGCCGGGACGGTGATGACGGCTTGCGTCACCTTCTCGCCCAGGAACGCCTCGGCCGTCTCCTTCATCTTCATCAGGGTGAAGGCGGAAATCTGGCTCGGGGCGTATTTCTGGCCGCGCGACTCGACCCAGGCATCGCCATTGTCGCCGGACACGATCTGGTACGGGACCAGGCCCTTGTCCTTCTGGGTCATCGGGTCGTCATAGCGGCGGCCGATCAGGCGCTTGACCGCGAAGATGGTGTTCTCGGGGTTGGTCACCGCCTGGCGCTTCGCCGCCTGGCCGACCAGCCGCTCACCCGACTCGGTGAAGGCGACGATCGACGGCGTGGTGCGCGCGCCTTCCGCATTCTCGATCACCCGGCCCTGGGCCCCATCCATGATGGCGACGCAGGAATTGGTCGTGCCGAGGTCGATACCGATGACTTTGCTCATCTCTTCCTCATTCCTTCAGCAGGTCACGGCTGGCCCTCGGTGAGGCACCGCCGGGACCCCCAATGTTTCCATGCCGCCCGCGGGCGGCTCTTGCTTCTCCGGTCATATAGGCGGGGCGTCCTCGGGCTGCAACGTCGAGTCTTCAGGATTGTGACCGCCCCGCACGGCTGTGGCCGCCGCGTCACGCTTGCCGCTCAGGCCCGTCGCGGCGCGCCCAGCAGCAGCCCGGCCAGGAAGCCGCCGATATGCGCCTGCCAGGCGATCTGGGCGTCCACGCCCATAAAGCCGCCGCCCATCACGGCGAACAGGGCGTTGGCGATGATGGTGAAGCCGATCAGGTTCAGGGCCAGCCGGCGGCCGGCCGGGTCGTGCCGGGCCAGCGCGATCCGGCAGAAGGCGCCGATGCAGCCCGACACCGCGCCTGAGGCGCCGATCAGCGTGGTCTGCTCACCCCAACTTGCGGCGATCTGCGCCAGGGCGGCGGCCACGGTGGTGACCAGCAGCAGCACGGTGTAGCGCCGAGGGCCGAATTGCCGCTCGCAGACGCTGCCGAAGGCCAGGAAGAAGCCCAGATTGGCGATCAGGTGGATCGGCTCGTAATGCACCAGGGCGTAGAACACCAGCGACGCGACCACGGACAGGGCGTCGAGCGGCGCCAACTGGCCAAGATAGCCGAAATAGGCCGGGACCACGGCCATGCGGTCGATGACGGGCGCCCAGACCGCCTCCGGCAACAGGTGCAGCGCGGCGAAGATCGCGATCATCGCGCCGCTCAGCCACAGGGTGATCGGCGGGACGTTGAAGATCGGCTGGCGCGACATGGCCCCTCGGGCGGTCGGAGACGGGTCCCGCCTCTTACAGGAGTGCCGGGCCGACCGGAAGCCCGCGTGGCTTTAACTCTTGCCCAGGATCTCCGCCCGCGCCGCCCGGGTCAGCTTGGCCAGGACCAGGCGATGCGCCTCGCGCAGATAGGCCTGCAGGTCGTCGGCAGGGAGGGCGCCCAGCGCCGCGGCCACCCATCTGGCGCGGGCCAGATAGGGTGCCGGGCGGATGCCCGGCTGCTCGACCAGCAGGATGTAGGAGAACTCCGACGCCTTGAACCAGGCCTCGGGCTCGCCGCGCGACATCCCGGCCAGGATGGCGAAGATCTTGCCGCCGACCTTGAACACATGGGCGCCGCCCCACTGCACGCTCAAGGCCGCGCCGGGCAGGGTCAGGCAGAAGGCCTCGACCGTTTCGGGCGTCATCGCGCCCTCCGCGGATCAGTGGCCGTGGCGGTTGGCCTTGCGGACGAAGCGGCGGCCGCAATAGTTGCACACCACCTCATGTTCATGCCCGATCGGGTAGTACACCATCGGGTGGCCCAGCGGGCCGCCGCCGCCGTCGCACCCGACGGTCTCGACATCGCGGTCGACCTCGATCACATCGGAGGGCTGAAGGGCGGCGGGCTGCATGGCTCGGAATTCCTGGCGGCAAGGGCGGACGGGCGATGATTGCCCGGATTCCGGCCGGATGATACCCATGGCGCCAAGCCGATCAACCATTTCGCACGGACCCATGGCCGCCGAGCCGCCGAACGCCGCCCCGGAGAGCGCCATCCGGCTGCGCGGGCTGACCAAGACCTATCGCGGGCGCAACAGGCAGCCGGACAAACTGGCGCTGCACCCGATCGACCTCGACATCCCCGCCGGCTCGATCTTCGGCCTCCTGGGCCCGAACGGCGCCGGCAAGTCGACGCTGATCAACATCCTGGCCGGCCTCGTCACCAAGACCGCGGGCGACGCCTGGATCTGGGGCTTCGATATCGGCCGGGCGACGCGCCAGGCGCGGGCGGCGATCGGCGTGGTGCCGCAGGAGCTGAACATCGACCCGTTCTTCACCCCGCGCGAGCTGCTGGACCTGCAGGCCGGGCTTTACGGCGTGCCGAAGGGCGAGCGGATCACGGCGGAGCTGCTGCAGGCGGTCGGGCTGGCCGACAAGGCCGACGCCTACGCCCGGACGCTGTCCGGCGGCATGCGGCGGCGGCTGATGGTGGCCAAGGCGATGGTGCATTCGCCGCCCGTCCTGGTGCTGGACGAGCCGACCGCCGGCGTCGATATCGAGCTGCGGCGCAGCCTGTGGGCCCATGTCCGGGCGCTGAACCGGGCCGGCACCACCATCGTCCTGACCACGCATTACCTGGAGGAGGCGGAGGAGCTGTGCGACCGGATCGCGATCATCGATCAGGGCCGCATCGTCGCCTGCGACAGCACCGCCAACCTCTTGTCCAGCGTCGACAGCAAGACCCTGATGGTGACCTTGAGCGAGCCGCTGGACGCGCTGCCCCCGGCCCTGGCCGCGCGGGGCATGGAGCTGGCGGGCGCCACGCGGCTGGTGGTGCGTTACCGGCCCAGCGAGACCCGGCTGGGCGACCTGCTCACCCTGATGGACCAAGCCGGCGTGCGCATCGCCGACCTGTCCACCGAGGAGACGGATCTGGAGGACATCTTCCTGCAGCTGACCGGCGAGGGCGCCGCCGCGGCAAGGCGGGCGGCTGGGGAGTAGAGCAACCCTCCCTCCAACTGTCATTGCCGGGCTTGACCCGGCAATCCAGAGGGTGTCGAGACCTCCTGGATGCCCGGGTCAAGCCCGGGCATGACAGTGAAAGTGGACGGTGGAGAGTCCCTACTGCGCCGCCTGGGCCGAGGCGAGCTGGCGGGAGACCAGCTGGGCATAGAGTCCGCCCCGGGCCAGCAGCGCTGCGTGCGTCCCGGTCTCGGCCACCCGGCCTTCGTCCAGCACCACGATCAGGTCGGCGTCGCGGATCGTCGACAGGCGGTGGGCGATGACGATGGTGGTGCGGTCGGATTGCAGCCGGTCCAGCGCCCGGCGTACCGCCTGCTCGTTGACCGTGTCGAGATGCGAGGTCGCCTCGTCCAGGATCAGCACCGGCGCGTTCTTCAGGAAGGCGCGGGCGATGGCGACGCGCTGGCGCTGGCCGCCGGACAGGGACGTGCCGCGCTCGCCCACCGGCGAGTCGAGCCCCTCCGGCAGGGTCTCGACCAGCTCGGTCAGCGAGGCGTGCTCGATGGCCGCCGCCAGCTCCACCTCGCTCGCCTCCGGCCGGGCGATGCGGATGTTGGCGCGCAGCGTGTCGTTGAACAGGTAAGTGTCCTGGGCCACCAGGGCGATGCGGCGTCGCAGGTCATCCTGCTTGTAGTCGCGCAGATCGGCGCCGTTGAGGGTGATCCGGCCCTCATCCGGGTCCCAGAACCGCATCAGCAACTGGGCCGTGGTGGTCTTGCCGGCGCCGGAGGTGCCGACCAGCGCCGCTGTCCTGCCGGCCGGGATCTCGACCGTCACCCCATCCAGCGCGCGCCGGCCTTGGCCGGGATAGGTGAAGCCAACGCCCTGCAGCGCCAGCGCCGCGGCGCCGGGCCCGTTCAGCACGTTGTCCGGCACGCCCGGCCCGTCTACCACTGGCACCGGCTCGGCCTTCAGCCCGTAGATGCGGCGGGTGGCGCCCAGCGTGTCGGCCAGCTGGCGGCCGACCTGCGCGATCTCCGACACCGGCAGGAAGGCGGCCATCGCCAGGATGGTCAAGAGCGGCAGCAGGCCGGGGTCGATCGCGCCCTGCGCCGACAGCGCCGCGCCGGTCACCACCACGGCCAGGCCGCCCAGGCCGGTCAGGATCTCCAGCAGGCTCTGCTGCCGGGTCAGCTCGGCGAAGAAGGGCAGGCGCAGCCGGATGAAGCGCTGCGACAGCGCGTCCAGCGTGTCGCCCCGCGCGGCCTCCTGCTGGAAGGCGACGATCTCGCCCAGCCCCTGCACCGAGTCGACGGCGAAGGCGCCGAGCTCGCCGGCCGCCTCCCGCGACTCGGAGCCGAGGCGGTCGACCCGGCGGCGCATCAGGAACGGGCTGATGGCGACGGCCAGCAGGAAGGGCAGCAGCGCCAGCGCGATCCACGGGCTGGCCCAGACCAGCACCGCCAGCACCGCGGCCGGCACCAGCACGGCGACGAAGGCCGGCGCCACGGTGTGGGCGAAGAAGTACTCCACCAGCTCGATGTCGTGGGTCACCAGCGCCATCAGGTCGCCGGTGCGCCGCCGCACCAGATAGGCCGGGGCCAGGGCGTCGAGCTTGCGGAACACGTCGGCACGCATGTCGGCCAGCAGGCGGAAGGCCATGTCGTGGGCGATCCAGGATTCCAGCCAGTGCAGCACGCCGGACAGCGGCGCGACGACGGCCAGGGCCCACAGCAGGGCGCCATAGGGCTGGCCGTTCTTCAGCGCCAGCAGCACCAGGGCGCTCAGCACGCCGACGCCGATGAAGGCGACGACGCGCAGCACGCCGAAGGCGAAGGTCAGGGCCAGCTTGCCCTTCCAGGGCATGGCCAGCTTCATCAGCTCGGCCACCAGCCGGCCCCAGCCCAGCCCCTCGGCCTTGAGGATGCCCTCGGTCTCGACCTTGGTCGCGGCGGCTGGCGCGGCGGGAGCCGCCTCGGCCGTGCGGGCGGCGACGGGCGCGTCGATGCCAATCGTATCGAAAAGGGGGCCGGCCGCCGATTCGCGCGCCTGCTCGGCCATCAGCCCGGCATAGACGCCGCCCTGCTGCATCAGCACAGCATGGGGGCCGCTCTCGACCACCCGGCCGCGGTCCAGCACCAGGATGCGGTCGCAGCCGATCACGCTCGACAGGCGGTGCGCCAGGACCAGCGTGGTGCGGCCCTGCATCAGCCGGTCCAGCGCCTCCTGGATCACCGCCTCGTTCTCGGCATCGACGGCGGACAGCGCCTCGTCCAGCACCAGGATCGGGGTGTCGCGCAGCAGGGCGCGGGCGATGGCGACGCGCTGGCGCTGGCCGCCGGACAGCTTCACGCCCTTCTCGCCGACCACGGTCCTGTAGCCCTGCGGCAGGGTCTGGACGAAGCCGTGGATGTTGGCGGCGCGGGCGGCGGCCTCGACCTCTTCCTCGGTCGCGTCCGGCCGGCCCATGCGGATGTTGTCCTCGACCGTGCCGTGGAACAGGAAGGTGTCCTGGTTCACCACCGAGATCATCGACCGGATCTGGTCGAAGGACAGGCCGCGCAGGTCGTGCCCGCCCAGGCGGATGGCGCCGGCCTCCGGGTCATAGAAGCGCAGCAGCAGGCGCACGATCGACGATTTGCCGCCGCCGGACGGGCCGACCAGGCCGATGCGCTCGCCGGCCTTCGCCTCGAAGCTCAGCGCCTCATGGATGGTGCGGCGGGTGCCGGGATAGCGGAAGCGCACGCCGTCGAATTCGATGGTCGGGGCCAGCGGCCGGTCCAGCGCCGCCGAGGCAGCATCCGTCACCTCCGGCACGTCGTCCAGCACCTGGTAGATGCCCTGGGCGGCGGACAGGCCGACCATGCCCTGGTGCAGCACCGACCGCAGCTCGCGCATCGGCCGGAAGATCTCGACGCCGAGCATCAGGATGACCAGCAGCGCCGACAGGGCCATGGCGCCCGACTCGACCCGCCAGGCGCCCAGCGCCAGCGCCGCGGCGGCGCCGCAGGCGATGGCGCTGTCGGTGATGCCGCGGGCCAGCACGTTCGTGGCCAGCACCCGCATGGTGCTGCGGAAGACGGACTGCGCCTTGGTCTTCAGCGTCGTGGCCCGCGCGCCGCTCTGGCCGAAGGCCTTCAGCGTCGCCAAGCCCTGCACCGAATCCAGGAACTCGGCGGCGAAATCGGCATAGACCTGGCGCAGCTGCAGCGAACTGCCGGTCTCGTGCTTGTGCCACAGCGCCGGGCCGAACAGGGCGATCAGGGCGAAGGCGAGCATCACCGCCGCGACCGGAAGGTCGACGAAGGCGATGGCGGCGAAGATCAGGACCGGGGTCAGCAGCGAGATCAGGAACTGCGGCAGGAACTGGCCGAAATAGACCTCCAGCTGCTCCACCCCGTCGATCAGCGACAGGGTCAGCGCGCCGGAGCGTCGGCGGGCCACGGTGCCGGGCCCCAGCGCCGCGATCCGGTCGAAAATGGTGCGGCGCAGCCGGGCCTGGACCTGCGATGCGGTCTCATGCGCGATCATCACCCGCCAGTGCTCGAACACGCCGCGCAGCACCATGACGCCGGCGACCAGGGCGATGGAGGGCACCAGATCGGCCAGCGGCCGGCCGGCGAAGACCTGGCCGATCAGCCAGCCCAGCAGGGCCAGGCGGGCGACGCCGAGGGCGACCGAGACCAGGCCGATCGCCACGGCCCAGACGATGCGCAGGCGGACCCCTTGCGTGAACTGCCACAGGCGCGGTTCGAAATGCATCGCGCGTGTTTCCCTCTGATGGAATGACGCCGCCGGTCGCCTGTCGTTCGGATGGGTCGGGCCGGCCCCGACCTGACGATAATGTGAACGCTGGTGAACGGAATTCGACAAATTCGAGGAGGGGCTGTACGTTTCTGTTCAGGTCTATCGATGCGGGAGACCGGCCATGCCGGCCGATTGGGACGATCTGCGCGTGTTCCTGACCCTGGCGCGCGAGGGCAACCTGACCGCCGCGGCGCGGCGGCTGCAGGTCAGCCACCCGACCGTGGCGCGGCGGGTGCGCGGGCTGGAGGAGGCGATCGGCGCCCGGCTGTTCGACCGGCTGCCCGACCGCTTCGTGCTGACCGCGGCGGGCGAGGAGCTGCTGGCCGACACCGAGGCGATGGAGCGCGCTGCCGAATCGATCCAGCGCCGCAGCGCCGGCCTCGGCGACACTGCGCACGGCACGGTGCGGGTCTCGGCCGGCGAAGCGATGGCGGGGTTCCTGGCCGACCACCTGCCGCGGCTGCGGCGCGGCCTGCAATGCATCGAGATCGAGCTGGCGGCCAGCCACATGCTGGTCAACCTGTCGCGGCGCGAGGCCGACCTCCTGATCCGCGAGCAGGTGCCGGACATCCCGAGCCTGGTGGCGCGGCGGCTGGGCCGGGTGGAATACGCGATCTACGCCGCCCGCGGCCGCGAGGTCGCCGACACGTCGCCGGAGGGGCTGCGCGGGGTGACCTGGGCCGGCTTCGACGAGGAGCACGCCTACATGCCCGGCCAGGCCTGGGTGGCGGAGCTGCTGCAGGGGGCCCGGCCGGCGGTGCGGGTCAACAACTGGCTGGTGCTGCAGCAGGCGGTGCGCAGCGGCGAGGCGGTGGGCCTGCTGCCCTGCTATGCCGGCGACCCGGATCCCGGCCTGCGACGGCTGGGGCCGGTGCTGGAGGAGGTCGGGGTTGACCAGTGGCTGCTTGTGCACCGCGACCTGCGGGCCCTGTCGCGGGTGCGCCGGGTGATGGATTCGCTGGTGGCCCTGTTCCGCGAGCGGCGCGACGTGCTGGAAGGCCGGCTGCCGCAGGAGGTCGCGACGCCTTGATCCTGCCGCGGCCGGCGGCTGAAATGGGGGCATGGCGAGCGACCTGACCGTGACGAAAGCACCCCCGAGTCCCCCCTCCCCTTGCGGGAGGGGGGTAGGGAGGGGTTGTCGATCGAAGGAAGCCGCCGTCGGCAGGATTTGATCGGGCTCTGGTTCCTGCGTCTCCGGGGATGGTCCTTGCTGCCCGAACCCCTCCCCCTAC
>NZ_JANX01000153.1 GCF_000767795.1 Inquilinus limosus MP06
GGTCGATCGCCGCCACCAGCCGCTCGCCCTGGCGGGCGCGGTCGTCGGCGTCGCTGTGGCTCTCGAGATGAGCCGCGACCAGCCAGAGCGGCCGCGGCGCGTCCAGCCGGGCGGCCATGGCCATGCGGCCGCCCAGCCGGCGCTGGTTGCCGCTGCGGCCAGCGAACCAGGTGCCGCCGGCGTCCAGCGGGATGACCACCGGGTCCAGCAGCTTGTGGCGGCTGAGGATGGCGTTGCCATGCAGCCCGCAGCGATTGTCCTCGTCGGCGTGCCATTCGCATTCGCGGGCATCGCCGAGGCCGAGCTCGACGAACTCGACGCCATAGGCCCAGCCCATGCCCAGCGCCTCGGCCAGGTCGCGCACCGTGTGGCGGTTGCCGGAGCGGGCCATGCCGATATCGGCCTCGGTCAGCAGCACCACATCGGCGCCGGTGGCGCGCAGCAGCGCGGCGGAGGGGGCGTGGTACTTCAGCCGCTCGGCGTTCCAGGCGGCGACGCGCAGCCGCGGCCCGACCGGCCACATCTCCTCCGCCGGCCGATGCTCGACGGCATTGAGCGCCGGCACCTGGGCGGCGAAGCGGTCGTGCGCATCGTCCGGCGCCAGGGCGGCATCGGCCAGAAGGACCGGGTCCGGGGCCGGCAGCACGCCGGCCCGCTTCGTGATGATCTGCCGCATCGTCCGGATCAGGCCGCGAGCGCGCGCTGGTTGACCAGCTCGGCCAGGCGGCGGGCGCGGGCCAGGCTGTCGGCCAGCTCGGCATCGTAACGGTCGGCGTTCAGCTCCAGGATCATCACCGTGTCGGGCTGGAAGGTCAGCTCGGTGAAGATCTCCTCCCAGGCGATGTCGCCCCAGCCCAGCGGCAGGTGCAGGTCGCCGATGCCCAGCGCCACGGCCTCGGACGGTTCGTAGAACCTGGTCATGGTGTAGGGGCGGCCGAAGCTGTCATGGACGTGCAGGTGGCCGGTGGCCGAGGTCATGCTGCGGATCTGGGCCCGCCAGTCCAGGCCGCGGCGGGTGCATTCGATATAGGCGTGGCTGAAGTCGATCAGCGTGCACAGGTTGGGATGGCTCACCGCTCGTACCGTGTCGGCGACCTCGGCCGGGGTCTGGCGGTACTCGGTGTCGTCCATGGCGAAGATGTTCTCGAAGGCCAGCTTCACGCCATAACCGCGGGCGACCTCGGCCAGTTCGGCCAGGGCCTCGCGCTCGATCGCGTCCAGCCGGTCGCGACCGGCCTGGTCGGCCATCGCCGCCTTGCCGCAATGATGCACCAGCACGCCGGCGCCGACCTGGTCGCACAGCTCCAGCATCGCCCGCACCACCGCCTTCTGGAACGGCAGGTTCTGCTCGTCCATGAAGTTGGAGACGATCTGGCCGTGCACGGTGTAGCGCAGGTCGTGGCGGCGCACGATCTGTTCCAGCGTCTGCACCCGGCCGGGCAGCACGCGGCCGCCGGCGATCAGGTCCTCGCCATACAGCGACAGCTCCGCCGCGTCGGCGCCCAGTGCTGTGATGCGGCCCAGGCTGGCGTCGAGGCGGGAGAGGTCTCCCTTGCCGCTGACGCCGGTGGAGAAGCCGATGGCGGTGATGATCTCGGTCATGATGGTCTCTCGATCTCAGGCGGCGGTGGCGACGGCGAAGCGATGCTCGGCCGGCAGGTCGGCATCGAGCCGCAGCCCGGTGTGCGGGTCGAAGAAATGCAGCTGCGACGGCGGCAGGTACAGGCCCAGCGGCTGGCCGGGGGTGTAGTCGGCCTCGTCGCCGGTGGTCACGGCGAAGGACAGGCCGTCGATGTCGGTGTGGACCACCCGGCCGGCGCCCAGCTCCTCGATGAAATCGACCGTGGCGACCAACGCGCCGGGATGATCGGTCGGCACGATCTCGACCAGCTCCGGCCGGATGCCCAGCGCGGCGGAGCGCTCGACGAAGCGGCCGCCATAGGCGGGGTCGATCGCGACCGTCTTGGTCTCGTCGAAGCCGAACTGGCCGGGGGCGAAGATCCGGCCCTCGATGAAGTTCATCGCCGGCGACCCGATGAAGCCGGCGACGTAGCGGGTGCGCGGGTGGTTGTAGATCTCGGCCGGCCGGCCGATCTGCTCGACCACCCCCTTGTTCATCACGATCAGCAAATCGGCCAGGGTCATCGCCTCGACCTGGTCGTGGGTGACGAAGACCGAGGTCGCGCCCAGGCGCCGGTGCAGGCGGCGGATCTCAACCCGCATCTGCACCCGCAGCTTGGCGTCCAGGTTGGACAGCGGCTCGTCGAACAGGAACACCTCCGGCTCGCGGATGATGGCGCGGCCCATGGCGACGCGCTGGCGCTGGCCGCCGGACAGGGCGGCCGGTTTGCGGTCGAGGAAATCCTCGAGCCCGACCAGCTTCGCCACCTCCCGCACCTTCTCCATGCGCTCGGCCTTCGGCATGCCCGCCACCTTCAGCGCATAGCCCATGTTCTGGGCCACGCTCATATGCGGGTACAGGGCGTAGTTCTGGAACACCATGGCGCAGCCGCGCTCCCGCGGCTCCAGCCGGTTCACCACCCGGCCGCCGATCGCGATCTCGCCGGCGGTGATCTCCTCCAGCCCGGCGATCATGCGCAGCAGGGTCGACTTGCCGCAGCCGGACGGGCCGAGGATCACGGCGAAGGTGCCCGACGGCAGGTCCAGGTCGACGCCGTGCACCACCGGCGTCTTGCCGTAGCTCTTGCGGACGCCGCGGATGGCGATATGGGCCATGGGGTCTCTCCTCACTTCTCGGTGGCGATCAGGCCGCGCACGAACCAGCGCTGCATCAGCGCGACCACCAGCAGGGGCGGGATCATCACGATCAGGGTGCCGGCCATGGCGATGTTCCATTCCGGCAGGCCGCCCTGGTTGGTCGGGATCAGGCGCTTCAGCTCCACCACAGCGGTGCTGAAGGACTGGTCGGTGGTGACCAGCAGCGGCCAGAGGTACTGGTTCCAGCTGTAGACGAAGAGAATCGCGGCCAGCGCCAGCATGTTGGTGCGCGACAGCGGCATGAGGATCTCGGCGAAGAAGCGCATGGCGCCGGCGCCGTCCATCTTCGACGCCTCCAGCAGCTCGTCCGGCACGGTCAGGAAGAACTGGCGGTAGAGGAAGGTGCCGGTGGCGGTCGCGATCAGCGGCAGGATCAGGCCGGTATAGGAGTTCAGCAGGTTCCACTGCAGGTCGACCTGCAGGCCGATGGCGGCGAGGATGCTCTGGAACGGCGACAGCGCGTTGGCCGCGATCGAGTAGGTCGGCACGATGCGGACCTCCAGCGGCAGCATCAGCGTGGTGAAGATCAGCCAGAACACCAGCATCCGCGCGCGATAGCGGAAGAACACGATCGAGAAGGCGGTCAGCGCCGCCAGCACGATCTTGCCGACGGTGACGCCGACCGCGACGATCAGGCTGTTCAGCAGCTTCGGGCCGAACTCGGCATGGTCCCAGGCGGCGGCCAGGTTGTCGATCAGGTGGCCGCCGGGCATCAGGCTCATCGGCACCTGGTTGACGCCCTGGATGTCCTTGGTCGCGGCGGCCAGCACGATGGCGAAGGGCAGCAGCACCAGGACCAGGCCGACGATCAGGATCAGATGCGTCAGCGCGTTCAGGATCGGGGTGCGTTCGATCATCGCATCCTCCCTCAGCTGTAATGGACGCGGCGTTCGACCCAGCGGAACTGGACGAAGGTGAGGACCATGACCAGCAGCATCAGCACGATGCTCTGGGCGGCGGCGCCGGAGTAGTCGAGGCCTTTGAAGCCGTCGAAATAGATCTTGTAGACCATGACCTCGGTGCCGCGGGCCGGGCCGCCCTCGGTCATGATGTCGACGATGCCGAAGCTGTCGGTGAAGCTGCCGGTGAGGTTGATCACCATCAGGAAGAACAGGGTCGGCGCGATCAGCGGCAGCTGGATGTCGCGCATCCGGCGCAGCGCGCCCGACCCGTCCATGGCGCTGGCCTCGATCAGGCTCCTCGGGATCGACTGCAGCGCCGCCAGGAAGAAGATGAAGTTGTAGCCGATCCAGATCCAGGCATGGCACAGCACGACCATGATCAGGGCCTGGGTGCCGTTCAGCACCGGGTTCCACAGGCCGGGCCACAGCGCGTTCAGCGCGCCGATCATCCCGCTCTCGGGCGCGAAGATGAAGCGGAAGGCCACGGCGGCGGCAGGGGCCGCGATGGCGTAGGGCCAGACGAAGACCGAGCGGTAGGCCTGGAAGCCGCGCAGCTGGCGGTCGACGAACAGGGCCAGGACCAGGGCGCCGGCCATGGCGATGCCGGTGGCCAGCAGGGCATAGGCGAAGCTGACGCCGACCGAGCCCCAATAGGCGCCGTCGGCGAAGATCGCCTTGAAGTTCTCCAGCCCCACCCATTCATTGCCGCCGCCCCAGGGCTGCTCCAGGGTGAAGGCCCAGTACAGCGCCTCGCCGGCCGGCCAGTAGAAGAACAGGAACACCAGCAGCAGTTGCGGCGTGATCAGGAGCCAGGCCAGAGTCCGGTTCTTGAAGAAGGCGCGTTTTTCCATCGGGTCCGAGGCGGCTGGTGGGGAAGGGGCGAAGGCCTGCCGACCCTCGCCCGGCCGTGGGCCGGCCGGGCGGGGGCGGCGGATCCGGTCAGAGCAGCTGCTTGCCGGCGTAGGTCTTCTCGAACCGGCGCAGGATCGCGTTGCCGCGCTCCACCGCCTGGTCGAGGCCGTCCTGCACCGAGACCTTGCCGGCGATGATCGCCTGCAGCGCGTCCTGGACCTCCTTGCGGATCTGGATGTAGCCGCCGAGGCGGATGCCGCGGGAGACCGGGGTGGTCGGGGTGAAGGTCAGGCTCTCGATCGCCAGCTCGCGGCCCTTGTAGGGCGCCTTGTCGTAGAAGCCCTCGGCCTTCATCGCCTGGAAGCCGGAATTGGTCACCGGGATGTAGCCGGTGACGGTCGACCACCACTCGACCGAGGAGGGCTGGGCCAGGAAGTTCAGGAACGCCGCGGCGCCCTTGTATTCGCCCTCGGACTTGCCGGCGAGGACCCACAGCGAGGCGCCGCCGACCAGCGAGTTCTTGCGCTCGGTGCCGGCCCAGACCGGCAGCTTGACCACGTCCCAATGCATGTCCGGGGCGGCCAGCTTGCCGATGGTGCCGTGATCAGCGACCGAGGACTGGGTCATCTGACAGGTGCCGGAGGCGAAGGCCGGGACGACGTCCTGGCCGCCCTCCTTGGTCTTCAGCACGAACAGGCCTTCGTCGTACATCTTCTTGATGAAGGCGACGTGGTCGACGAACTTGGTCTTATTGAAGACCAGCTCGGCGTCGAGCCCGTCATAGCCGTTGTTCTTGCTGGCGATCGGCTGGTTGTGGATCGCCGAGAACTGCTCCAGCGTCGGCCAGGGGTCGAAGTTGAAGGCCAGCGGGCAGTCGTAGCCGGCGGCCTTCAGCTGCCGGGCGATCTGCTCGACATCCTCCCAGGTCTCCGGGCCCTTGTCGCGGCCGATCTTGGCGAAGGCGTCCTTGTTCCAGTAGAACAGCGCCGTCGAGGAATTGTAGGGGAACGACATCAGCTCGCCCTTCGACGTCGCGTAGTAGTTCGCGATGCCGCCGAAATAGTCGTCCCACTTGATGTCGTAGCCGTTGTCGGCCATCAGCTTGCGGGCCGGGACATAGGCGCCGGACAGCATCAGGTCCAGCGTGCCGGCGTCGAACACCTGCACCACGGTCGGCTGCTTCTGGGCGCGGTACGCGGCGATGGCGTTCTGCACCGCGTTCGGATAGCCGCCCTGGCCGACGCAGGTGATCTCGAAATCGGCCTGGCTGTCGTTGAAGCGCTTGCAGGTGTCCTGCACCCGCTGCTCCAGGTCGCCGGTCAGCCCGTACCAGAACTCGAACTTGGTGCGCTCGGCCGCCTGGGCCGGCTGCGCAAACACCGCGGCGGCGGCCAGCGCGAAGGCGGCCGCCGACAGCTTGGTCACGACGGTCATGTCTGTCTCCCCTTGGCCGCCCTTGCACGCCCCATGGCGGCGGCGACGGGATCGTTCCCTACAAGGGGAAGATGACGGTTCGGTTTAACAACCGTCTCGTCCGGATGACATTTGCCCCTGGGGCCTGTGGATTCCGGCGACAACTTCAAAGGATTAGACGAAAAAGCGATAGGTCCAGAATTGTCGGAGACTTGCGCCAATTCCATATTTCTGCAATTATCGAAATATGGATGAGATCGCAGCGATCGAGGGACTCGGCGCCCTGGCCCAGTCGACCCGGCTGGCCGTCTTCCGTCTGCTGGTCCAGGCCGGTCCCGACGGCGTGCCGGCCGGGACCGTGGCGGAACGGGTCGGCGTGCCAGCCACCACGCTGTCGACCCATCTCGGCATCCTCAGTCGCGCCGGGCTGATCTGGTCGCGGCGGGAGGGGCGGTCGATCCTCTATTCCGCTGATCTCGACGGCGTGCGGGCGCTGATGTCCTTCCTGGTCCAGGACTGCTGCAACGGCCTGCCGGAGATCTGCGCGCCGTTGATGGACATCATCGAGCGGGCGGGCTGCGGCTGCCAGCCGGCCGCCCCAAGCCAGGGAGAACCCACAGCGCCATGAGCACGGTCACGATCTACCACAACCCGGCCTGCGGCACGTCGCGCAACGTCCTCGGCCTGATCCGCAACGCCGGCATCGAGCCGGTGGTCATCGAGTATCTGAAGACACCGCCGAGCCGGGCCGAGCTGGCCGATATGATCCGCCGCATGGGTGTCCCGGTCCGGGCGGTGCTGCGCGAGAAGGGCACGCCCTATCACGAGCTCGGCCTCGACAATCCGGACCTCACCGACGACCAGCTGCTCGACGCCATGATGGCGCATCCGATCCTGATCAACCGCCCGATCGTCGTGACCGAGCGGGGGGTGGTTCTCGCCCGTCCATCGGAAGCGGTGCTCAACATCCTGCCGGCAGCGCAGCAGGGCGAGTTCCGCAAGGAGGACGGCGAGCTCGTCGTCGACGCCTCCGGCAAGCGCGCCTGACCTTTCCTTCTTACCGAACGGATCCGTGATGACCGCCGAGACCACCGCGGCCGGGCCTGCGCCGGCTGCACCCGCCATGGGGCTGTTCGAGCGCTATCTCAGCCTCTGGGTCGTGCTCTGCATCGTCGCCGGCATCGGCCTCGGCGCGGTGGCGCCGGGCTTCTTCGCGCTCGTCGCCTCGGCGGAGGCTGCGAAGGTCAACCTGCCGGTGGCCGTGCTGATCTGGGCGATGATCGTGCCGATGCTGCTGAAGATCGACTTCGCCGCGCTCGGCGAGGTGAGGGCGCATTGGCGCGGCGTCGGCGTCACCCTGTTCGTCAACTGGGGCGTCAAGCCGTTCTCGATGGCGCTGCTCGGCAGCGTCTTCATCGGCTGGCTGTTCGCGCCCTGGCTGGCCCCGGACCAGATCCCTTCCTACATCGCCGGGCTGATCCTGCTCGCCGCCGCGCCCTGCACGGCCATGGTGTTCGTCTGGTCGAATCTGTGCGAGGGCGAGCCGCATTTCACCCTGAGCCAGGTGGCGCTGAACGACCTGATCATGGTCTTCGCCTTCGCACCGCTGGTCGGGCTGCTGCTCGGCGTCGCCTCGATCACCGTGCCCTGGGACACGCTGCTGCTGTCGGTCGCGCTGTACATCGTCGTGCCGGTGGCGGCGGCGCAACTGTGGCGCCGGTATCTCCTGGCCGCGGGCGGCGAGCCGGCGCTGAAGCGCACCCTGGCCGCGCTGCAGCCGCTGTCGCTGACCGCCCTGCTGGCGACGCTGGTGCTGCTCTTCGGCTTCCAGGGCGAGCGCATCCTGGCCCAGCCGCTGGTGATCCTGCTGCTGGCCGTGCCGATCCTGATCCAGGTCTACCTCAACGCCGGCATTGCCTATTGGCTCGGCCGCCGGCTCGGCGTCGCCTGGTGCGTCGCGGCACCGGCGGCGCTGATCGGCGCCTCGAACTTCTTCGAGCTGGCGGTGGCGGCTGCGATCAGCCTGTTCGGACTCGATTCCGGCGCGGCGCTGGCCACCGTGGTCGGGGTGCTGGTCGAAGTGCCGGTGATGCTGTCGGTCGTGCGCCTGGTGAAAGCCTCGCGCGGCTGGTACGAGCGCCGACCGGCTTGATCCGTCCAGCACCTCGGTGACCGGCCGCGGCTCGGCCGGGTGGGCCGGGCGGTCGCCGATCGGGCGCTGCCACCAGCCGACATCGTGCCAGGCGCCGTGCTTGAAGCCGACGTCGCGATACACGCCGAGCGGCACGAATCCGACCGCCTCGTGCAGGGCGACGCTGGCCGGGTTCGGCAGGGCGATGCCGGCAAAGGCGGCGTGGTAGCCCTGGCGCCGGAGCAGCACGAACAGCCGCTCGTACAGCGCGCGGCCGACGCCCTGCCGCCGCCCGGCCTCGGCGACATAGACGCTGACATCGACCGACCAGCGATAGGCCGGCCGGACCCGGTGCGCGCCGGCATAGGCATAGCCCAGGATCCGGCCGTCCCGCTCCAGCACCAGCCAGGGATAGGCCGGGATCATGCCGCGGATGCGGTCGGCCATCTCCGCCACCGTGGGCGGCACCAGCTCGAAGGATATCGCGGTGCCGGCGACGATCGGGGCGTAGAGGACCTGGAGGGCCGGGGCGTCCTCCGGCGTGGCAAGGCGGATCATCGGGTCTTCCGGCAGCTGGGTTGTCGATACATTGGCCCTTGACTCATCGACCATCAAGGTATGAGAATCAGCGGCATGGCCGAAGCCCGCAAACTCTCCGCCGTCGCCCGACCCGCGGTCGACTACACCAGCCGCTCCTATTGGGCCGGCACGATCAAGATGAGCCTGTCCAAGTTCTTCATCCTGCGCGTGCTGCACGACCGGCCGATGCATGGCTACGACATCGCCCGCGCGGTGGAGCTGACGACCAATGGCTGCTGCTCCCCGACCGAAGGCACGATCTACCCGGTGCTGCGCGAGTTCGAGGAGGGCGGCTATGTCACGGTCGAGAGCAGCGTCGTCTCCGGCCGCCAGCGCAAGACCTACACCCTGACCAACAGGGGCCGCGAAGCCTTCAAGGTGGGCGTCGAGGCCTGGCTGGAGGTGACGCGGGCGTTGACCGAAACTGAAAGCGTGATCGCGCGGGAGAGCAGCGGAGGCTGCTGCGGATAGCGGCCTCTCTTTTTTGCCTGAATACATCGATCTTCGATGCCTAGAGTATGGACAGTGAGGAGATGCGACATGAACCGCCCGCTGGACTCGTCGGATCATAAGACGCTCCAGGCTGCCTCGCGCTCGAAGCTGCCGGTCGCGATCATCGGCGCCGGCCCGGTGGGCCTGGCCGCCGCGGTGCATCTGCTCGGCCACGGCCTCGAGCCCGTGATCCTGGAAGCAGGTGCGCAGGCCGGCGCCGCGGTGCGCGACTGGGGCCATGTACCGATGTTCTCGCCCTGGGCCTACAGCACCGATCGGGCCGCGGTTGCGCTGCTGCAGCGGCACGGCTGGGCGCATCCGGACAGTGCCGGCTATCCGACGGGCCGCGACCTGGCCGAACGCTATCTCGACCCTCTGGCGGCGACGCCGGAGATCGCCGGCCGGCTGCGCCTCGGTGCCCGCGTCACCGGCATCGCCCGTGCGGGCCACGGCAAAATCCGCACCGCCGGGCGGAACGATCGGCCCTTCGAGGTCCGATACCTCGGCGACAACGGGCGGGAAGGCCGGACCTTCGCGCGGGCGGTGATCGACGCCTCCGGCACCTGGTCCTCGCCGAACCCGGCCGGGGCCGGCGGCCTTCCGGCGATCGGCGAGCGCGCGGCGGCCACGCGCATCCGCTACGGCATGCCCGATGTGCTCGGTGGCGAGCGCGACCGCTATGCCGGGCGGCGCGTCCTGGTGGTCGGCAGCGGCCATTCCGCCACCGGCACGCTGCTCGACCTCGCCGATCTAGCCCGGGAGGCGCCGGGCACGAGCATCGTCTGGGCCTTCCGCGCCGCCGACCAGTCGAAGCTGTTCGGCGGCGGCGAGGCCGACCAGCTGCCGCGCCGTGGCGCCCTTGGTCTGCGCCTGCGAGCGCTGGCGGAGGCGGGGACCTATGAGATCGTCGCGCCCTTCGCGGTCGATGCGATGGAGGCGGCCGGGAACGGCCTGCGCGTCCTCGGCGACCAGGACGGAGCGGTGCGCGGCATCGAGGCCGACGAGATGGTGGTGGCCACCGGCCTGCGCCCGGACCTGTCGATCCTGGGCGAGCTGCGGATCGACCTGGACCCGGCGCTCGACTGCCCGCGGGCGCTGGCGCCGCTGATCGATCCCAATGAGCACAGCTGCGGCACGGTCCGCCCGCATGGCGCGGCCGAGCTGGCGCAGCCGGAGCCGGGCCTGTTCATCATCGGCATGAAGGCCTATGGCCGCGCCCCGACCTTCCTGCTGGCCACGGGCTACGAGCAGGCCCGGTCGGTCGCGGCCCATCTCGCCGGCGACCACGAGGCGGCGCGGCGGGTCGAGCTGGTGCTGCCGGAGACCGGCGTCTGCAACGGCCCCGGCCGGGGCGAAACGGAGGCGGCGTCGTCCTGCTGCGGTCCTGCCGCCCAGGCTGCTCCCGCCAAGGCATCCGCCTGCTGCTGAGCGACGGGAAGGTCCGCATCATGGCTGAAGCAATCGGCGCGGCCGGCCCGGTCTCCGGGCGGCGGCTCCTCGGGGTCGTCGCCGGGCTCGGGCTGACCCAGGTCATCGGCTACGGCACGCTGTACTACAGCTTCAGCATCCTGGCCGCCGGGATGGCGGCCGATATCGGCTGGTCGCAGGATGCCGTCTACGGCGCCTTCTCGGCGGCGCTCCTGGTCGGGGCCCTGATCGGCCCGCGCTGCGGCCGCTGGGTCGACCGGCACGGCGCCGGCCGGATCATGGCCCTGGGCTCGATCGCCGCGGCCGCCGCGCTCGTCGCCTGCGCCATCGCCCCCGGACGCTCGGCTTGGCCCTGGGGCTGGTTGCGATCCAGCTGGCCGCGTCCTTCGTCCTGTACGAGGTGGCGTTCCCGGCGCTGGTCCAGGTGGCCGGCTTCGGCGCCCAGCGCAGCATCACCCATCTGACCCTGATCGCCGGCTTCGCCTCGACCCTGTTCTGGCCGGCCACCACGGCGCTGCAGGACCATCTCGCCTGGCGCGAGGTCTATCTCGTCTTCGCTGCGCTGCACCTGCTGTTGTGCCTGCCTGTCCATCTCTGGCTACGAAGCCTGGCCCGGGCCGAGGTTCCGGCAGTGCCCCTCGCAAACGCCGTCCCCGAGGAGACCGAAGGGCAGGATCGGGACCGGCGCAGCCTGCTGGTGCTGACCGCGACCGGCTTCTCGCTCGCCGGCTTTGTCTCCTCGGCCGTGCTGGTGCACATGGTCCCGCTGCTCGGGGAGCTCGGCCTGGGCGCCGGCAGCCTGCTCGTCGGCAGCCTGTTCGGCCCGGCCCAGGTGCTGAGCCGGTTC
>NZ_JANX01000154.1 GCF_000767795.1 Inquilinus limosus MP06
GCTATGGACGATGCGCAGCCGGGTGCCACCGGCCGCGGTGCCGTCCAGGGTGAAGGTCACCACCGTGTCGAGCGGCCGTGTCTCGGCGTCCCGGCTGCGCCAGCTGTAGCGCAGCAGCCGCGGCGGCTCCGCCGCCAGCACCTCGCAATCCACCGGCTTGTCGGTCCCGGGCGCGCCGCGCAGGGTGAAGCGCTTCCCCTCCTCCGCCTTGATGTCGTTCGGCAGCAGCCAGGCGGCGAGGAGCTCCGGCTCGCTCAGGGCCCGCCACACCTTCTCCGGCGGATGGTCCAGGTCGCAATCGACCACGACGGAGTCATCGGGAGTCGGATCACTCATCATCCATGTCCTCGAGCAGGGTCTTGAGGCGGGCAACCTTCTCCGGCCAGAAGGCGCGGTAGCGGTCAATCCAGCCGGCCAGCGGCGCCAGGCCCTCCGGCGCGGCGCGATAATAGACGAAGCGGCCGTCGCGCCGCTCCGCCACCAGCCCGGCGCGGCGCAGTGCGGCGAGATGCTGCGAGATCGCCGGCTGCGACACGGCGAATCCGGCCTTCAGCTCGGTGACGCTCAGCTCGTCCTCGGCCAGACGCTCGAACACGGCGCGGCGGGTCGGGTCGGCCAGGGCCTGGAAGATCTCGGGCGCGGTCATGCCGACATATAAGCGGATACTTATTTGATTCGCAATGCCCGCCGACCCCGCGCGGCTCGACAAACCCTATCCCTGACACGGCCAATGGCAGCCGCAGCCCCCGAAGCGGGAGCGGGGCCGCGCCGTTGGCGGCGCTGCCCCTGTGCCGGTCAGGCGCGGGATCATGAGTATCTCTCCGTCAGGGTGTGGGTCGAGCGGCCGTCCGAGATCGCCCAGAGGGTCAGGAGCGCCCCGATCGCCGCCGGCAGCGTCACCGCCGGGAAGTCGCGGATCAGCACCGACGGCCCGCAGATGCCGACGGCGACCTCCCAGTAGTGGAACAGGGCATGGCCGGCCAGCCACAGGGTGGGCGCGGCCCAGAAGATGATGCGGTGCCGCGGCTGCGCGGCGCCGAACAGGTAGGACGTGCCGATGGCCAGGAAGATCAGGCCGATATCGCGGATGAAATGCTGGTTGAACGGGCCGGTATCCGTGACGCCGGGCACGGCGAAGTACCAGCCGTCCGGCGACAGCAGCATGAAGACACCGTTCGCCTCGGCCATGACGCCCATGAGCACGGCCACGCCGACGCAGATCTGCTTCAGCATCGCTGGGTCCTTTCTGGATGGGATGCCGCCCGTCACTTCTTCGGCGGCGGGGGAACGTTGGCCAGCCACCAGTCGAGGGTGGTGGTACCGAGGCGGGCGTCCGGCCCTGGCATCAGCGACGTGTCGTCCACCTTGATGCCGAAATACGGCGCCTGCGGATCGGTCATCACCCGGCGCGGGTCCTTGTCATAGGCCAGGACCTTGGCGACCGCGTCGTCGAGATGGAGCGGGACGGGCCCGCCCACCTCCCGCATGCCGTTCGCCGGCGGGGCCAGCGCCGCCTCTGCGATGGCGGCGGCGACATCCTGCGCCGCCATCGGCTGGAACAGCGTGTGCGGCAGGCGCACGACGCCGTCCACCGTGGAGAAATCCGCGATGCCGCGGATGAACTCGAAGAACTGGCAGGCGCGGACCAGGGTGTAGGGGATCGGCGACGCCTTAATCAGGCGCTCCTGCGCCAGCTTGGCGCGGAAATAGCCGCTGACCTGCAGCCGCTCAGTGCCGACCACCGACAGGGCGACGTGATGCCGGACCCCGGCCTTCACCTCCGCCGCCGTGATGTTCCGGCCGGCTGTCTGGAAGAACTCCATCGCCGCCTGGTCCGCGAAGGACGGCGAGTTGGCGAGGTCGACGACGACGTCGGCAGCGGTCAGCGCCTCGGCCAGCCCCCGGCCGGAAATGGTGTCGACGCCCGTGCCCGGGGCGGCGGCAAGGGCGTGATGGCCCTTCTGGGACAGCATGGCCACGACCTTGGATCCGATCAGGCCGGTTCCGCCGATGACGACGATCTTCATGGATTCACCTCTCGCGGTCTGGGCACCAGCTGCCGCTCCGGTCGAGGGTCCCTCCCCTTCGCCCCCGCGGCCGGCGCCTGAAACGAGAGGAAGGATCGCGGATCGCCGCCCTCCCCGGCCATTGTGCCGACCGCCAGTCCAACACATCAAAGGGTGGATCGACCTCGACCTTGGCATAGGGTCGGAGGCGCGGCGGCGGTTCTAGCCCTGGATCGCCGCCCCCCGCTGCGCCGGCAGCCACAGCCGGAAGCAGGCGCCGCCATCGGGGCTGTTCGAGGCGGCGATGCCCCCGCCATGCGCCGCCATGATCGACTGGCAGATGGCGAGGCCGAGGCCGATCCCTTCCTCCTTGGTGGTGAAGAAGCCGTCGAAGATGCGCTCGAGATTCTCCTCCGGGATGCCGGGCCCATTGTCGCGGATCACGAAGGCCACCTCGCCGTCCCGGCCGAGCCCGGTGCCGAGCTCGATGCGCCCCTCCCCGGCCTGGCCGATGGCCTGGATGCTGTTGACCAGCAGGTTGACCACCACCTGCTGCAGCTGCACCCGGTCGCCGATGACATCGGGCAGCCCGAGGCCGAGCCTGACCGACAGCTGGATCGAGCGGGTCTCGATGTTGTGGCGGATGAACAGCAGCGCCTCGTCCACCACCTGGTTCAGGTCCAGGGGCAGGCATTCCGGCGTGTGCTTCGCCGTCGCGGACCGGATGCGGTGGACGATCTCGTTCGCATGGCGGGCGCTGGCCACGATCCGCGTCGTCAGCTGGATCACCTTGGCCAGGTTCGGCTCGTCGCGCGACAGCCAGCGCAGGCTGGTCTCGGCATTGGTGAAGATCGCGGCCAGCGGCTGGTTCACCTCATGCGCGATCGAGGTGGCGAGCTCGCCGAGGGTCGAGATCCGGGCGGCGCGGGTGAAATCGGCCTGAAGCTGGCGCAGCTGCGCCTCGGTGCGCAGCCGGTCGGTGATGTCGTCGAGGCTGATGACCGTGACATCCCGCAGATCGGGCGGTGTCGGATAGGTCACCGCGAACTGGACGTCGAGCAGGCGGCCGTCGAGCCGGCGGATCTGCATCACCTCGGCATGGCTGCGGCGCCCCTCGAAATGGGCGATCATGATCCGCCGCACCGTGCCGCGGGAGACCTGGAACAGATAGCCCACCGGGCCGAGCAGATCCGCCGCCCCGGCCGCGCCGAACAGGATCGTCGTGGCGCGGTTGACCTCCGTGACGCGCACGGCCTGCAGCGCGAAGTCCATCAGCTCCGGATGGGCGTCCAGATGGGGGCCGAGATCGTGGACCCCCTCGCTCCGCAGCCGCGCGAAGACCTCCACCATCGCCCTCGCATCGACCCGCAGGAGCGGGTTGGGCATGTAGTGGATGAGATTGCGGTATCGCTCCTCGCTCGCCCGCACCGACCAGTAGGAGCGATGATCCGTCAGCGGGCCCTTCACCGTCACGATCACCGTGTCCGGGTCGCCATCCTCCGGGCGCCGCACGGTCAGCACCGGGTGGCTCAGCAGCAGGGAGGCGATGTCGCGCGCCCGCGCCGCATGCGGGGCCGGGTCCGTCGCGACCTCGGCGATCATCTCGGCCAGGGCGTCCTTGCTGTCCGGCGGCCAGAACTCCGCGATCGGCCGGCCGATCATCTCGGCGCGGCCGTCGGGCCCGCCCAGCAGGTGCTCGCTGCGCTCGTTCAGGTCCAGGACGAAGGCCCGCCCCAGCACCTCGGCCGTCCAGTGCGCCTGGCACAGCCCGCCGCCGGACAGCCGGGAGATCATAAAGGATCGGACCTCGGCGACGGCGAGCCGCCAGACGGCCATGTCGCGGCGCGTCTCGGCACGCTCGGCGTCATATCCGTCGGCGGCAAGCGTCCCGTCCATGTCAGCCCCCCTGTGAGGATGTTCCGCTTGCCGGCTCATCCGGCCCGCCGTCCTGCCCCAGGGCCGCCCTGAGGTGGTCGAACAGGACGCCGTCATCCACCGGCTTGGCCAGGTAGGCGCAGGCGCCGCCGCCCAGGGCGCGCAGCTGCACCGCCGGATCCGGGGCCGAGGTGATCATCAGCACCGGCAGGGTGCTGCCGCGGGCGCGCAGCCGGCGCTGCAGCTCGATGCCGTCGATCCCCGGCATGCGCACATCGGTGATCAGGCAGTCGAACCGGCCGGGCACGAAATCGGCCAGGAAGGCTGCGGCGCAGTCGAAGGACCGGCTGTCGAAGCCCATCACCTGCAGCAGGTCCGACAGAGCATCGCGCATGGCCTCGTCATCGTCGACGATCGCGATCATGGGAACTTTGGACACGCGGGCGGCCCTCATCGGCGCGGCTGGCCCTCCATGTCGCCCCATCCGCGATCCCTTGGGTACTATCCCGGGGGCTAGGTCGGATTTCCTTCGCGCAGGTCGGCGGGAAGCGCCTCCCACGCGCGGATCACCTCGCCCACCGAGGTGGCGTGCATCTTCCGCATCACGTTGCTGCGGTGCAGCTTGACGGTGACCTCGCTGATGCCGAGGTCGAAGGCGATCTGCTTGTTGAACCGCCCCAGGGCCACGGCGCCCAGCACCTGGCGCTCGCGCCGGGTCAGGGTCCCGTAATGGTCGACATGCCGCCGGGCGACGCGATCCCGGGCCCGCTGCGCGACGTCGCGCTCGATGCCGGTGGTAACGGCATCCAGCAGCGTCTGGTCGCGCACCGGCTTGGTCAGGAAGTCGACCGCGCCGGCCTTCATGGCCTGGACCGTCATCGGGATGTCGCCATGGCCGGTCAGGAAGACGATCGGCTTGTTCTTGCCGTGGGCAGCGAGCTGCTGCTGCAGGTCGAGCCCGCTGGCGCCAGGCAGGCGCACATCGAGGACCAGGCAGCCGGACCGGTCCGGCAGCGGCGTGTCCAGCAGCTCGCGCGCCGAGGCGAAGCCGACGGCGTCGAGCCCCACCGACAGCATCAGCTCCTGCAGCGACAGGCGGACGGCTTCGTCGTCATCGACGATCAGCACCAGGGGACGCTCGGTTGCGGCGACCGTGTTCATGGGTGACCTCACTTCGATGAAACGGGGTCGGACGGGCCGGATCTGCGGCCGCGGCCGCTCACCCGATGGTCGATCCACTCCTCCAGCGCGGCCGTGAAATCGGCCGGCGCCACGCGGAACAGGCCTTGCGCTATCTCTCCCAGCGACTGCCTGGCCAACTCCTGCCGCATGGCCTTCTCCGCCCGCAGCATCACGGCATGGATCGCACAGACCCCTCCCGTCGCCCAGGCGGGCGGGCTGCCCCCGAAGATGGCGCAGCGGCCCCGGACCTCCTGGCAATCGAAGAGCGGCTTGCGCCCTTCGATCGCATCGACGACCGCGAGGAAGCTGATGTCCTCCGGCTTCTCGGCCAGCACGTAGCCGCCGCGCACGCCCTCCGTGGCCCGGACGATCCCGCCTTTCTCCAGCTTGGCCATGATCTTGGCCAGGAAGGCCGGCGAGATGCCCTGGAGATCGGCGAGGTCGCGGGTGCTCATCGGCGTGTCGTCCTTGCCGACCAGCCAGAGCAGGCAATGCAGCCCGTATTCGACGCTTGCCGTAATGTGAGCCATAACTTGGACTTTATCAGTCCGAGTTACGAAGCGCAACGGCAAACTCGGACTGGCTATGTCCAAGTTCCGGCCGGCCGCTCAGAGCAGCGCCATGCCCCCGTCGACCCGCAGGTTGATGCCGGTGACGAAGCTGCCGGCGTCCGAGGCCAGGAACAGCGCCGCCCGCGCCAACTCGTCCGGCTGGCCCAGGCGGCCCAGCGGGATCGCCGCGGCCATCGCCGCCTCGAACCCCTCGCGCCTCTCGGGCGGGATGCCCAGCTTGTCGAGGATCGCCGTGTCGACCGGGCCCGGGCTCAGCACGTTGACGCGGATGCCCCGCCCCTTCAGCTCGATCGCCCAGCTGCGGGCGAAGGCGCCGATCGCCGCCTTGGAACCGGCATAGACCGCATGGCCGTCCAGCACCTTCTCGCTGGCCAGCGATCCCACCAGGATGATCGACCCGCCGTCGCGCAGGATCGGCACCATCCGCTGGACGCCGAAGAAGACGCCGCGCGTGTTGACGGCGAACTGCGCGTCGTATTCGGCCTCCGACACCTCGGCCGAAGGCGTGATCTGGTTGATCCCGGCATTGGCCATGTAGACGTCGAGCCGGCCGTAGCGCCGCACCACCTCGGCCGCCACGCGGTCGTGATGCGCCGGCTCGGCGACGTCGCCGTCGATGCCCAGCGCGCCGAACCCGATCTCCCGCGCCGCCTGGTCGACCACGTCGCGGCGGCGGCCGGTGATCACCACCTGCGCGCCCTCGGCGGCGAAGGCCTTCGCGGCGGCCAGGCCGATCCCGCTGTTCCCGCCGGTCACCAGCGCGACCTTGTCCCTCAGCATCTGCATCTCGTTGTCCTCGGACTGTCCGGACCTGTGAACCGGGCGGACTTTCCCCCGGCCGGCGGGCCTGCCGACACTGTGCGGAGGTCTGTTTCCCCACACCGATGGGTGGCCGATCCTGGCCCTCGGGATGGGTTGGCCGCGACGGCGGCGTCAGCCGGCCGGCTTCCGGTGGAAAACGGTGCGGATGGCGCCCAGGAAGACATGCGGGCCGCGGTCGGGCCGCGGCCCGTGGAGGCCGTTCGCCCTGGCCTTCTCGGCCCGGGCGGACAGGCCCTGGGCGAGGTCCTCGGCCAGGGCCGGGCGGTCGTGGATCAGGGGCTCGAAGGCCTCCTGGCCGATCTCGTAGACGGTCACGCGGGTCAGCGCCTCCAGCGTGCACGCCTCCCCCATCCCCGCCAGCAGCCCGGTCTCGCCGAAGAAGTCGCCGGGCGCGAGCCGCCCGGCCTCCGCCCCGCCATGGCGCATGACGACGATGCCGGCCCGCAGGATCATCAGCGAGGGCAGCGTGTCGCCCTCGCGGACGATGACCTCGCCCTTGCGATAGGCGCGCGGGGCGGTCGCCTCGGCCAGGGCCTGCTTCTCCTGATGCGTCAGCCCGGCGAAGATCGGCATCGCCTCAATCAGCGCGAGCGGCGAGACCTGCGGCGGGCTGGCCGTCTCCTCGGTCGGCAGGTCCTTGATCGCGGCGATGCCCTCCGGCGGGGGCGCCAGCAGCAGCCCGGCCGACTTGCAGTGGCGGTAGACCAGGTCGATCACCTCGTTCCGCGCCTGGGTCCGCCTGGCGGGGCTGGCGACGCGGAAGGACAGATCCATCTGCAGCGCCGATGCGTCGAGGCCGGTCAGGGCCACCGAGGGCGGCGGCTCCTTGACGATGGCATCGGCGCTCAGCAGCGCCATCTGCATGACCTCGACGACCGCCGCCGGCATCCGGGTCGGGGCCAGGCGCAGCGACAGCGACACCAGATGCGATTCGTCGGGCCGGCTGACATTGGTCAGGCCCAGCCTGGCCAGGAAGCTGTTCGGCAGCACGACCAGGTTGCTCGACCCGGTCAGCAGATGGGTGGCGCGCCACGTGCTCTCGACCACCCGCCCCTCGGTGCCGTCGCTGAGGACGATCCAGTCGCCGATGGCGAAGGGCCGGCCGAGGGTCATGGCGATGCCGGAGAACACGTCGCTCAGCGTGCTCTGCAAGGCCAGGCCGAGGATGATGGCGATGACGCCCGAGGTGGCGACCAGCGTGCCGATCGGGATGCCGAAGACGAAGGCCAGGATCGACAGGCCGACGCCGAGATAGACGCCGCCGACGACCAGGTCCTGCAGCAGCCGCGCCTCGCGCGGGCGTCCCTCGAGCACCAGGGTGATGCGGACGAAGCCGATGGTGGCCCAGGCCAGGTGCACCCACCACAGCAGCCTGGCGGCGACGACCAGCAGGGTGCCGTCCTCCGCCGTCCGGCTGCTCTCGACCATCGAGGGGGAGAGGCTGTCGCGGAGGAGCAGCGCGGTCATCGCCAGGAAGAACGCGATCTGCACCAGCAGGCGGGTGTTCGAGCGCCGCGCCGGGATCAGGCCCCAGGCGAGGATTCCGGCAAGCCCGACCAGGATCACATGCGTGAAGGGGGACGCCAGGAGCGCCGGGACGGACATCTGATCCATGGTGCCGAAGATCCTGTATCGGCCCGGGCGGCGACGGCAGGCGGGAAATCCGGGCCGTTCGGCCGTTCGGCCGGCGCCACGCGCGAGCTTCGCGGACAGTCTATCGCGGGCCCGCGGCCGCGGCGATGCGCCGGAGGGCGAGGATGGCCGATACCCCGGCACAGCTTGACCGCGACCGGCGGCAGGCCCGGGCCGGCCCGCGGGTGCCGGACTCGCGCCACACTTGTCACTCCCCGCTGGGCGCGGGCCGGCCCCACCCTAAGTCAAGACCAGCACCGAGCGATGAGCCGCGGCTGGAATCGCGCTTCGGTCCCCGGGGCGCGGCAACTCGCCAATCAGGAGGTCGCAGATCATGACGACGTCAGCCGAGACCAAGCCTTCCGTCCCGAACACGCCGCCGGTCGTGTCGCCGGAGGCGTGGGAGGCCGCCCGCCAGCAGCTGCTGGTGAAGGAGAAGGCCCACACCCGCGCCCGGGACGCCCTGGCCGCCGAGCGCCGGCGCATGCCGTGGATGGAGGTGAGCACCGACTATGTGTTCGAGGGGCCGGCGGGCAAGCTCGGCCTGCTCGACCTGTTCCAGGGGCGGCGCCAGCTGATCGTCTACCGTGCCTTCTACGAGCCGGGCGTCCATGGCTGGCCCGACCATGCCTGCCGCGGCTGCTCGATGGTGGCCGACCAGGTCGCCCATCTGGCCCATCTGAACGCGCGCGACACTACCCTGGTCTTCGCCTCGCGGGCGCCGCAGGCGGAGATCGCGCGGCTGAAGGCGCGGATGGGCTGGACCATGCCCTGGGTCACCATCACCGACGGCTTCGACGCCGATTTCGGCGTCGGCGAGTGGCACGGCACCAACGTGTTCTTCCACGACGGCGGCCGCGTGTTCCGCACCTACTTCGTCAGCAGCCGCGGCGACGAGCAGATGGGCGGCACCTGGAACTATCTCGACATCACCCCGCTGGGCCGGCAGGAGGTGTGGGAGGATTCGCCCGAGGGCTATCCGCAAACCCCGACCTACAAATGGTGGAACTGGCACGACAGCTATGTCGACGGCGCCGCGCCCGACAAGCGATGGGTCGAGGTGTCGGATGCCGGCGAGGCCGCCTTCCGCAACAGGAACGCGGGCTCGCCGTCATAGGCCGGGCGCGCACCCGGCCGACATGAGGCCCACCGCCGGGGGCGGTCGCGATGATCCGCGACCGCCCCCGGCTTGTCCGGATACCATTTCAGCAGGTGCCGCAATTTCGAGCAACCGATTGCCACAAGAATAACTTTTGCACTTTGTGGAGAAAACACTTGGAATTTTATGTCCTGACCCATTTTATTAAAACAAAATTGGATGCATTTTTTTGAGAAGAAATTCTTTTGACTCTCCAAAATCCAAGACGCTAAATAAAGACGGATAAAACGAATCCTATCAAATAATATTCGCCTGCCAGAGCGCAAGTCGGCCTCGACTGCTTCTGACCATTGCGGCCATCGTGCCCGATCCAGCGCCGTTCCGGACAAGAACACGGACCGACCCGCGCTTTGCTGAGCGCAGGACGGCATCCGGCGGCCGGATGGTGCCCTGAAGGAGAGGTTCCATCATGTCCACCGGCCTCCGGCCCCTGACGATCTTCGACACCAGCCTGCGCGACGGCGAGCAGGCGCCCGGCAACGCCATGACGCTGCCGCAGAAGCTGCACATCGCCCGGGAGCTGGAGGCGCTGGGCGTGAACACGATCGAGGCCGGCTTCCCGGCGGCCTCCGACAACGACCTCGCCGCCGTGCGTGCCATCGCCGAGGCGGTGCGGGACAGCCGGATCTGCGCCTTCGCCCGCGCCAGCCGCACCGACATCGAGGCCGCCGCCAGGGCCGTGGAGCCGGCGCGCGCGTCGCAGATCGAGATCCTGGGCGTCGCCTCGGAGATCCATCTGCGCCACAAGCGCCAGATCAGCCGGCAGCAGGCGCTGGAGGAGATCGAGGGCGCGGTCGAGCTGGCGCGGCGGATCGGCTTCGACGACATCTGCGTCGCGCCGGAGGACGCCACCCGCGCCGACCCGGCCTTCCTGGGCGCGATGTGCGAAGCCGCCGCCCGCGCCGGCGCCACCATGATCCTGATCCCCGACACGGTCGGCTGCCTGCTGCCCGGCCGGGTGGCGGCCCTGGTCGAGACGGTGCGGGCCAGCGTGCCGGCTTCGGTCAAGGTGGCGATGCACGCCCATGACGACCTCGGCCTCGCGGTCGCCAACACGCTCGCCGCCATCGAGGCCGGGATCGACGAGATCCAGGTCACGCTGTGCGGCATCGGCGAGCGCGCCGGCAACTGCGCGCTGGAGGAGGTGGTCGCGGCCCTGGCCGCCCATCCCGCGCATTTCGGCCGGTCGACCACCATCGATGTCCGCCGGGTCTATGCCGCCTGCCGGCTGCTGATCGAGACGCTGCAACTGCCGATGGCGCGCGGCAAGGCGGTGATCGGCGAGAACGCCTTCGCCACCGCCGCCGGCATCCACCAGGCCGCGATCATCCGCAACCCGCAGACCTACGAGTTCCTGGAGCCGGACATGTTCGGCGCCGAGCGGCGGATGGTGATCAGCCGCCATTCCGGCCGGCACGCGCTGAAGGCGAAGATCGAGGCCTTCGGCCTGGCGCCGACGCCCGGCCTGATCGAATCCCTCTATCGCGAGCTGACGGCGTCGGCCGAGCCGGTGTGCAGCGACAGCACCCTGCGCAGCCTGGTCCTGCGCAACGCGGCGGAGGCGGCGGCGCCGGTCTGAACCGCCCCCTCCCATCCCTGATCTTCGATTGAGCGAAAGACGAGGCGTTCGCATGGACGTGCATCTTGCCGAGACCGTCACCGGCTACCAGGCGCTGGTGGCGACGCTGGAATCCTGGGGCATCGCGCTCTGCGCCGGCGTCACCGGCGGCGGCACGATCCGCTTCCTGGAGCACCTGCCCCCGCTGTGCCCGGGCGAGGATGCGACCGCCGGCGAGCCTGGCGGGATCAAGTTCCTGACGCTCGGCGAATACGCCGCCGGCTTCGTCCCGCTCGGCAGCTACCTGGCCACCGGCCGCATCGCCGCCGGCATCGCCACCACCGGCGCCGCGACCAAGCTGCTGGGCTGCGGCCTGAGCGACGCCAAGCTGCACGACATCCCGGCGGTCTACATCGTCGCGGCCTCGCCGGCCGAGACCGAGGGGCTGAGCCCGCTGCAGGACACCAGCCCGCTGGGCAGCAACATGCTGGCCCAGCTGCGGGCGGAGCTGCCGGACGGCGTCTTCGTGCTGGACCACGCCGCGACCCTGCGGCAACGGCTGCGCCAGGCCGAGGGCCGGCTGCGGCGCTGCCAGCCG
>NZ_JANX01000155.1 GCF_000767795.1 Inquilinus limosus MP06
TGCCGCCCGAGGAGATCACCGCCCGCTTCGCCGCCGCCGGCCTGCCGGAGAGCGGCCCGGTGACGGCCAGTTGCGGCAGCGGCATCACCGCCTGCGTGCTGGCGTTGGGCCTGCACCGCATCGGCCGCGAGGACGCGGCGGTCTATGACGGGTCCTGGGCCGAATGGGGCATGCCGGGAGACACGCCGGTCGAGACCGGCCCGGCACGGATGCGGTCGTGAGCGCCGCCGGTGCCGCGGGGACGCTGACGGTCACCGTCACCCAACTGGAGATGACGGCCCGGCCGGCGCGCCCTGCCCCGCCGCCCCCCCTGGCCCGGCACCTGCTGATGCGGGCGGAGCCGGCGACCGTCTCCTTCTACCGCTATCTCTACGACACCATCGGCGCCAACTGGCTGTGGACCGACCGTCGGGAATGGGATGACGAAAGGCTGGCCGTCCGGCTGAACGACGAGCGCACCGGCGTCTATGTGCTCTATGTCGCCGGCGTGCCCGCCGGCTATGGCGAGCTGTTCCAGGAGAGCGTCGAGGTCACCGACCTCGCCTATTTCGGGCTGATGCCGGATTTCATCGGCCGCCGGCTGGGGCCGTTCCTGCTGTGGTCGATGATCGACCTCGCCTGGGCACGGCCGATCCGGCGGATGACGGTCGACACCTGCACCCTCGACCATCCGAAGGCGCTGGCGCATTACCAGCGGGCCGGCTTCATACCCTATGCCCAGCGGGTGGTGCACAAAGCCGATCCGCGCCTGACCGGCCTGCTGCCGCGGACCGCCGCGCCGCACATCCCGCTCGCCGGCTGAGGGCTGGCCTCACCTTTGGTTGTCATTGCCGGGCTTGACCCGGCAATCCAGAGAACGTCGAGGCCTTCTGGATGCCCGGGTCAAGCCCGGGCATGACAGTGAAATGGCAGGCGGGCCTTTGCTATCCGTTCAGAACCCGAGGATGACGCCGGTGATCAGGTTGGCATTCTCGAAATCCTGGCCTTCACGGAAGTTCTGCTTCTCGTAGATCACCTCGGCATAGGCGTTCAGGCCCGGCGCCAGCGTGTGGGTGAAGTTGGCGCCGAGGATATGGTTGTCCTTCAGGTCCTGGCCGCTGGTGTATTGCGAATCCAGGCCATTGCCCTTGTCCGCCCAGGTATAGGCATAGGACAGCGATGCCAGATTCGCACCCCACCGATAGCTGACGTCGCTGACGATGGAATCGACCGGCTTGTCGGCGACGGCGATGCTCTCATTGTGGGTCCAGTTCACGCTGGCATGGATACCCTGGTAGCCGACCTGGCCACCCAGCGTGTAGACCTCGAGGTCGTTGCCATGCGGGTTGGCGCCGGTGGCCGAGGTCCGGGTGCCATGGCCATAGGCCACTGTGGCCGCCGCCCGCACCGACCAGTCGCCGAACGTGTCCTGGTAGTTCACGCCGCCGGTGACGACGTTCTCGTAATACGTGTCGTCGTCGTCGAACAGGTCGTTGCGGCCGCCATTGCCGGCATGTCCGGCGCCGCCGACCACCGGCGTGAAGTCGACGGCGAAGTTGAAGCCGTTGATCATCGGCGAGGTATATTTGATGCGGGTGTCCTGGTTGGTCAGCCCGGCGAGGTACGTGGCGTTGATCGAATAGAAATTGCCGCCGCCCACCGGGAAGTCGCCGTCCAGCAGCTCGCCATAATCCATCGCGCCGGCGCCCATGTCGCCGACCAGGTCGTCATGGACGTAGACATAGCCGATGTCGTCGGCGACCGTCGGCGCGTCGCCGAAGGTGATGGTGCCGAACGCGCCCTTCACATAGGTGTAGACGCGCGTGATCCGCGCGTTGTCGCGGCGGTTGACCGAATCGAAGCGGATGCGGCCGCCGTATTCGAGGCCGGAATCGGTGACGTTCTTGACGTCGAAGATGATCCGCGCATTGGACTGGAAGTCGTAGTCGCGGTCGAAGTCGCTGTCCTGGCTGTCGCTGAGCACCAGGGTCGACTGGAAGCCGAGAAAACCGCTGATCTTCAGCTGAAGACCCGAGGTCACATTCGCATCGGCCGCGAAGGCCGGCATCGCGCCGGCCAGCCCCATGGCGGCGAGCGCCGCCCCACCCAGAAGAACCGTCTTCACTTTCCCCTCCTCCGCCCCATCGCCACGACCGCCTGCTGCCCGACGCGCAGTCATCGCCGGAATCAGGCCCGTCCGGGGGCCGTGAGAGCCTGTCGCCATGAATATAGAGACCAAGTCTCCCGTGGCGAGTTCCGCCCATCTCGCGAGACCGGGGATCGGGACTCGACCCATCCGGAAGACACGGAAACGTTAATCCCGCGGCAGGTTTTGAGCAACATCAATATACATTCATGTATGTATGCACATCAGAAGAAGAGATCCCGCGAGATGCCGGCAAAAAAAGGATGCGCGGTCTGCAGAACCGCGCATCCTCCGTCGACCGGACGTGATTTACAGCCTTCGAGGGGACGAGACAGAGACCGTCAGGAGTGGTCCGTCACGCCCGGTCTTCCCGGGCCGTCACCGGAGTGACGGCATGATCAGAACGCCAGGAGCACGCCCGTCATGAGATTGGCCGTCTCCCAATCCCCGCCAGCGCGGAAGTTCTGCTTCTCGTAGATCACCTGGCCGTAGGTGTTCAGGCCCGGCGCCAGGGTGTAGGTGAAGTTCGCACCGGCGATATGGTTGTCCTGCAGATCCTCGCCGCTCGAGAAGTTCGAGTTCAGCCCGTTGCCCTTGTCGGCCCAGGTATAGGCGTAGGACAGCGACGCCAGATACGGACCCCACTGGTAGCTGACGTCAGCGACGATCGAGTCGACCGGCTTCTTGGCGACCGCGATCTCCTCGTTGTGGGTCCAGTTCACGCTGGCGGCGATGCCGCCCGACTGGACCATGCCGCCGAGGGTGTAGACCTGCAGGTCGTTGCCGTCCGGATTGGCGCCGGAGTCGGAGGTGCGGACGCCGTTGCCATACGCGGCGGTGGCGGCCAGGCGGACCCAGAGCGAATCGAAGGTCTGCTCGTAGTTCAGGCCGCCGGTGACGACATTCTCGTAGTAGCTCTGATCGTCGTCGAACAGGTCGTTGCGGCCGCCATTGCCGGCGTGGTTCCGGCCGCCGACGACCGGCGTGAAATCGACCGCGAAGCTGAAGCCGTCGAAGCTCGGCGAGGTGTACTTGATGCGGGTGTCGGCGTTGCTCAGACCCGCCAGGTACGTGGCGTTGATCGAGTAGAAGTCGCCGCCGCCCAGCTTGAAGTCACCGTCCAGCAGGTCGCCGAAGTTGAGGCCGCCGGCGCCGATCTCGCCCGCCAGGGCGTCATGGGCGTAGACATAGCCGATATCGTCGGCCACGGTCGGCGCATTGCCGAAGGTGACCGTGCCGAAGCTGCCCTTCACATAGACATAGGTGCGGTCGACGCTGACATTGTCGCGGCGGTTGACGTTGTCGAAACGGATGCGCCCGCCGTATTCCAGGCCCGAATCGGTAACATTCTTGATGTCGAAGATGATTCGCGCGCCGCTCTGGAAGTCATAGTCGCGGGCGAATTCATCGTTCTGGGTATCCCCCAGATTCAACGCGGCCTGGAAGCCGATGAAACCGCTGATCTTCAGCTGCAGGCCGGACGTCACATTGGCGTCCGCGGCCGTGGCCGGCGCCGCGCCGGCCAGCATCATGGCGGACAGCGCCGCCCCACCCAACAGAACCTTCTTCACTTCCCCTCCTCCGCTCGGTTCCTCCCGATAGCCGTGCCGGCCTGGTCGCAGTGCCGGACCATCCGGTGGCCATCGATGCCGAGCCCTGGCTTCGCATCAGGACATCGAGAGTACGTCTCCCGGGACGAAGGCCGCTCCACCCTGAATTCGGGGCCTCCGGAACTCGGCCGTCCGCGAGATTACAGAACCGTAAACTGCCCGATGGATCGAAGCAATCAGAATATACATTCATGAACGTATGTAATCATCCACAGATGATCCGACAAAACCGGGCGTGCGCCGCTGCGGAAGGCCATAAAAAAAGGATGCGCGGCCTGCAGTGCCGCGCATCCTCCGTCGACCGGGACGTGACGTTTCAGCCTTCGAGGGGACGAGACAGAGACCGTTAGGAGTGGTCCGTCACGCCCGGTCTTCTCGAGCCGACCTTGCGGTCCGGGCCCGTCCTGGGATCTTAGAACCCGAGGACGATACCGGTGCCGAGGCTGGCGGACTCATTGTCCCGGCCCGAGCGGAAGTTCTGCTTCGAGTAGATGACTTCCGCGTAGGTGTTCAGGCCCGGGGCGAGGGTGTAGGTCAGGTTCACACCGGCGAGGTGATCTTCCTTGAGGTCCTCACCGCTGGAGATCGACGAGTTCAGGCCGTTGCCCTTGTCCGCCCAGGTGTAGGCGTAAGACGCCGACGCCAGGAACGGACCCCACTGGTAGCTGAGGTCGCCGATGATGGTGTCCACCGGCTTGTCCGCGGCCGCGGTCTGCTCGTTGTGGGTCCAGTTCACGCTGGCGAGGATGCCGCCCGAACCGATTTGGCCGCCGAGAGTGTAGACCTCGAGGTCATTGCCGTTCGGGTTCGAGCCGAGATCGGTGGGATCGCCGGTCAGGTCGCGAGTCTTGACGCCGTTACCGTAGATGGCCGACGCGGCGACACGGACCGACAGCGAGTCGAAGGTCTGCTCGTAGTTGACGCCGGCGCTGACCACGTTCTCGTAGATCGTCGCGCCATCGTTGAACAGGTCGTTGCGGCCGCCGTTGCCGGCATGGGTCGAGCCGCCGATCACCGGGGTGAAGTCGACGCCGAAGCTGAAGCCGTCGAAGGTCGGCGAGGTGTACTTGATGCGGGTGTCGGCGTTGCTGACACCGGCCAGGTAGGTGGCGTCGATCGAGAAGAACTCGTTGCCGCCGAAATAGAAGTTGCCGTCCAGCAGGTCACCGAAGCCGGCACCCAGCCCCATGTTGCCGCTCAGCTGGTCATGCGCGTAGACGTAGCCGAAGTCGTCGGCGGTGGTCGGCGCGTTACCGAAGGTGACCGTACCGAAGTCGCCCTTCACATAGACATAGGTGCGGCCGACCTTGACGTTGTCCTGGCGGTTGACCGAGTCGAAGCGGATACGGCCGCCGTATTCCAGGCCGGAATCAGTGACGTTCTTGACGTCGAACTGCAGCCGGGCGCTGCTCTGGAAATCGTAGTCGCGAGCGAAGTCTTCGTTCTGCTCGTCACCCAGGGACAACGTGGCCTGCGACCCGATGAAGCCGCTGATCTTCATCTGAAGACCGGACGTCACATTCGCATCGGCCGCCGAGGCCGGCATTGCACCGATCAGAGCGGCAGCGACGATCGCCGTACCACCCAGCAATACCTTCTTCATCTTCCCTCCTATGCCCCGCACCGTGGGGCGCTTCGCTTAAGACACTCTCAGCCCGCCTGCTTGCTGGCCCCATCTAGGCTGCCCACCGGGGCCTGCAGGCAGAACCCGACGTGGTGGTCGGGTAATGGCGGCCGTGTCGAAAGCGAGTCCCCCGAAACGGCGCCGATCTGTGTCCTCGAAGGCACACTCCGATCGACTTTGATGGCCGGCCGGCGGAATGCCCGAAAACTCCGAGACCATAGTCCCGCCCTCGAACACACGGCAATTGGATTATACATCCTGGAATGTATGTAAGATGAAATAGCAACGACCTGTTGCCAGCGAGCCACACCTCTCCATCGGGGTGATTCCGGGATGCCGCCGGCCGGCGCGACCGGCCACTGGCCGCGCGTCTTCTCCTCGCGGAGGATGGTGTCCGCGCCGGGACTCCGGCAACAAAAAAGCCGGCGGGCAAGGCCTCGCCGGCGTCGATGCGGAGCGGGCGCCGCCGCCGCGGCGTGCCCGATGCGGAAGGGCGCCGCCGCCGCGGCGCCCTGCCCGTCAATGCGCCAGGATCTGGCTCAGGAACAGCTTGGTCCGCTCCGACTTCGGGTTCTTGAAGAACTCCTCCGGCTCGTTCTGCTCCACGATCTGGCCGCGATCCATGAAGATCACCCGATTGGCCACGGTGCGGGCGAAGCCCATCTCATGGGTGACGCAGATCATGGTGATGCCCTCGCGGGCCAGCTCGATCATCACGTCGAGCACTTCCTTGATCATCTCGGGGTCGAGGGCCGAGGTCGGCTCGTCGAACAGCAGGATCTTCGGCTTCATGCACAGCGAGCGGGCGATGGCGACGCGCTGCTGCTGGCCGCCGGAGAGCTGGCCCGGATATTTGTGCGCCTGGTCGGGAATCTTGACCCGGCCGAGGAAGTACATCGCCGTCTCCTCGGCCTCCTTCTTCGGGATCTTGCGGACCCAGATCGGGGCCAGGGTCAGGTTCTCCAGCACCGTCAGATGCGGGAACAGGTTGAACTGCTGGAACACCATGCCGACCTCGCGGCGGATGGCGTCGATGTTCTTGACGTCGTTGGTCAGCTCGATGCCGTCGACGATGATCGAGCCCTTCTGGTGCTCCTCCAGCCGGTTCAGGCAGCGGATCAGGGTGGATTTGCCGGAGCCCGAGGGCCCGCAGATCACCACCTTCTCGCCCTTCTCGACGGCGAAGTTGATGTCCCGCAGGACATGGAACTCGCCGTACCATTTGTTGACCCCGGACATCTGGATCAGGATTTCCGGCGCGGCGGCGGTCGCCTGTTGATTAACAGCCATCGTCATCTCTCCGTCAGCGGCGGCGCGTGCCACGGTTCAGGTAGGTTTCCAGGCGCTGCGAATATCGCGACATCGCGAAGCAGAAGACGAAGAACAGCAGCGCCACGAACAGATAGGCTTCCTTGTAGAACGGGCCCCAGATCGGATCGGACAGGCCGAGACGGGCGGCGCCCAGCAGGTCGAACAGGCTGACCATGATCACCAGCGTCGTGTCCATGAAGGAGCCGATGAAGGTGTTGACCAGGGCCGGGATCGAGATCCGCAGCGCCTGCGGCAGGATGATCATCCGCTGCTTCTGCCAGTAGCCGAGGCCGAGGCTGTCCGCCGCCTCGAACTGGCCCTTGGGGATCGCCTGCAGGCCGCCGCGCACCACCTCGGCGAGATAGGCGGCGGTGAACAGGATGATCGCCACCTGGGCCCGCAGCAGATAGTTGAAGTTCCAGCCTTCCGGCAGGAACAGCGGGAACATCACCGAGGCCATGAACAGCACGGTGATCAGCGGCACGCCGCGGATCAGCTCGATATAGGTCACGCACAGGGTCCGGATCGCCGGCATGTGCGACCGGCGGCCCAGCGCCAGCAGGACCGAGAGCGGGAAGGCCAGCGCCATGCCGATCATCGACAGGCCCAGCGTCAGCGGCAGGCCGCCCCAGTTCCGGGTCTCGACCAGCGACAGGCCGGGAAGCGGGATCTCGAAGAAGCCGAGCGGCACGGCGCCGTACATCAGGCTGATGGCGGCGACGATCACCACCACCCAGGCGACGATCAGGCGCTTGCCCCAGAACCGGCGCATGGTGCTGGCGACGGCGAGGCCGATCAGCATCAGCATGGCGATGATCGGCCGCCATTCCTCGCCATAGGGATACAGGCCGAAGAAGATCAGCCTGTACTTCTCGTTGACGAAGCCCCAGCAGGCGCCGGCGGCGGCGCGGCAGGCGGCCACCACATCCTGCGGCGTCTGGTCCGGCGTCGCCGGCCCCCACACCGCGTCGATCAGCGCCCATTGGATGAAGGGCGGGATCAGCCGGATCGCCAGATAGGCGATCAGCACCGTCAGCACGATGTTGTACCAGGTGCTGAACAGGTTCTGCCGGACCCAGGCGATCGGCCCGGTGGTCGAGCCGGGCGGCGGCGACGCCGGGATCTCCTGGGCGGCGACGAAGGGTGCGGTCAGGGCGGCTTGAGTGTCGGCCATGCTCACCGCTCCCTCAGCGCCATGCGGCGGTTGTAGATGTTCATGCCGATCGAGATCGACAGGCTGATGAGCAGGTAGACCGCCATGAAGATCGAGATCGCCTCGACCACCTGGCCGGTCTGGTTGCCGATGGTGTTGCCGATCGACACCAGCTCCGGATAGCCGATCACCACCGCCAGTGAGCTGTTCTTGGTGACGTTGAGGTATTGGCTGGTCAGCGGCGGGATGATGGTTCGCAGCGCCTGCGGCAGCACGATGCGGCGCAGCGTGATGCCGGAATGCAGGCCCAGCGCGCGGGCCGCCTCGGTCTGGCCGTGCGACACCGACAGGATGCCGCCGCGCACGATCTCGGCGATGAACGCCGCGGTGTAGACCGTCAGGCCGATCAGCATCGCCGCGAATTCCGGCGTCAGCGTCCAGCCGCCCTGGAAGTTGAAGCCCTTCAACTCCGGCACCTCGAAGGCGGCCGGCGCGCCGCCGCCCAGCCAGACGATCAGCGGCAGGCCGACGAACAGGCCGATCCCGACCCAGATGCTGTGGAACTGCTGCCCGGTGGCCGCCTGGCGCTGTTTGGCCCAGCGGGCGATCCCCCAGCCGATCACCAGCGCCACCAGCGCCGCGACCGCCATCCACAGGAAGATCGGGTTGTCCTCGAGCGAGGGAACCTGGATGCCGCGGTTGCTGACGAACACGCCCGGCAACGGATGCAGCGCCTGGCGCGGCGGCGGGGCGCTGACCCGGATCAGCCCGGCCCACAGCAGCAGTTGCACGGTCAGCGGGATGTTGCGGACGACGTCGACATAGGCCGTGGCGATCTTGGCCAGCAGCCAGTTCGAGGACAGCTTGCTGACGCCGATCACCAGCCCCAGCAGGGTCGCGAGAATGATGCCGAGGATCGAGACCTTCAGCGTGTTGACCAGCCCGACCAGGAAGGCCCGGGCATAGGGGTCGCTCGGCGAATAGGAGATCGGCGTCTCGGCGATGGCGAAGCCGGCCTCGCGGGACAGGAAGCCGTAGCCGGTCTGGATGCCGCGAACCTCGCGGTTGTGTATCAGGTTGGAGACCAGGAACCAGCCGATGCCGACGACCACCAGCAGCAGGACGATCTGGTAGAAAATCGCTCGGAGCCTGGGGTCGTTGAGTGCGGATCCACGGCGCACGGCAGTTCCTGCCGCGGCAACGTCCATGGTCATTGCGTCAAACCTCGCTCAAGCCGCCCGTCAAATTTCTTCTTCGCCCGAAGAACCGGGCCCGAAAACGACACCGCCGACCCGTTGCGGGGTCGGCGGCATCGATCATCGCGGGTTACCGGATCGGAATGGCGTATTGCAGGCCACCCTGGGTCCACAGCGCGTTCAGGCCGCGCTTGAGGCCCAGCGGGGTCTTCTCGCCGACATTGCGCTCGAACATCTCGCCGTAATTGCCGACCTGCTTGATGGCGTTGTACGCCCAGTTCTCCGGCAGGCCGAGAGCCTCGCCCATGCCCGGGGTCTTGCCCAGCAGGCGCTGGATCGTCGGGTCGGGGGAATCGGCGAAGCTGTCGATGTTCTGGCTGGTGACGCCGCTCTCCTCGGCCTGGACCTGGGCCATGAACACCCAGCGGGTGATGTCGGCCCACTGGTCGTCGCCCTGGCGCACGGCGATCGACAGCGGCTCCTTGGAGATGATCTCCGGCAGGATGACGTAGTCGTCCGGCTTCGGCGCCTTGGCGGCACGGGTGCCGGCCAGGCCCGACGCGTCGGTGGTGTAGGCATCGCAGCGGCCGGAGAAGAAGGCGGACTCCACGTCCTCCAGCTTCTCGATGACGACCGGCTTGAAGTCCAGCTTGTTGGCGCGGAACCAGTCGGTCAGGTTCAGCTCGGTGGTGGTGCCCGGCTGGACGCAGATGGTGGCGCCGTTCAGCTCCTTGGCGCTCGACACGCCGAGGGACTTGTTCACCATGAAGCCCTGGCCGTCATAGAAGTTGATGGCCGTGAAGGTCAGGCCCAGCGAGGTGTCGCGGGACAGCGAATAGGTCGTGTTGCGGGCCAGCACGTCGATTTCGCCCGACTGCAGCGCGGTGAAGCGCACCTGGGCGTTCAGCGGGGTGAACTTGACCTTGTCGGCATCGCCGAACACCGCGGCCGCGATGGCGCGGCAGGTGTCGACGTCGATGCCGGTCCACTTGCCCTGGCTGTCCGGCAGGGCGAAGCCGGCCAGGCCGGTGTTGACGCCGCACTGCAGGAAGCCGCGCTGCTTGACGGCGTCGAACGTCGCGCCCGCCTGGGCCGAAGCGGTGAAGCCGACCGCGGCGACGACCGCGGCCCCCGCCGCGAGCAGAGTACGAACCTTCATGAAACCTCCCCTTTTTGCCCCGGCCTTCGCCGGAGCGAAACCGCAAGACCGTCCCGGCAGCATGCCGCCGGGGGAGGGTCATTTAATGGAACATCCCCGATGAATGCACGGCCTTTTTTGTTCTCTCGCTGCCCGGGATCGGCCACAGCATCATATTTCAATCAAGCTCGCGTCATATTGCATGCGTCCGGAATAATCATCCGACCATTCCTCGCGCAAGGGGTGATCGTTCTTTCGGCAAACGCCCGCCTGCCCTGTCGCGCGGCGCTCCCGGCTACGGGTCCGACCGGATGTATCGTGACAATCGGCAAGAACAGGCGGGCCGTCGACTTCCCGCCGCAGAGGCCGTTTGGAAATGCGCCGGCGTGAGTCGGCTGGCGGCGGTTTCGAGAACCGGAGCGCAGCGCACAATTGGTGCGTGAGCACCGGAAGCGCAGAAACCGCCATCAGACGGCCGCGCCGGCAGCAGTTCCAAACAGTCTCTCAGCGCAGCAGCCCGTCCATGAATCCATCGACCACGCGGTCGCGATCGATCCGGGTCGCCACGCGGATAGCGGGTCGTCCGGCCACCCCCTGCTCCTCCGGAACACCGCGGCGGTCGGCCAAGGTCATGCCCCGGGTCAGGTCGCCGCTGAGCTCGACCCGGACCGGCCAGTCGGAATACTCGGCGAGGTCCGGGTCCAACAGCAGCATCGCCGCGGCCGGATCGTGCAGGGCGCAGCCGCGGATGCCATAGCGGGCATGGTAGAAGCCGACATAGTGCTGCAGGATCGACCAGGCGAAGCGGCCCCGCGGCCGGGAATCGGCCTCGATCCGCGCCAGCTCGGCCTCGCCCAGCCAGGCGGTCATGGTGACGTCCAGCCCGACCAGCGTGACCGGCCAGGCCGCCGCGAACGCCGCCTCCGCCGCCTCCGGATCATGGAAGATGTTGGCCTCGGCCGCGGCGGTGATGTTGCCGGGCACGGTCACCGCCCCGCCCATGATCACCACCCGGTCGACCAGCCGCGGCAGCTCGGGCTCCAGTTGCAGCGCCAGGGCCAAGTTGGTCAGCGGCCCGGTGGCCAGCAGGGAGAAGGCGCCCGGCTCGGCCCGGGCCAGGCGGACCAGCTGCTCGGCCGCGGTCTCGGCCGCGAAG
>NZ_JANX01000156.1 GCF_000767795.1 Inquilinus limosus MP06
CAGCACCCGCAGGATCGGCCGGCGGGCGCCGGCGATGGTGACCGTGGCGCCCCGGCGCCGGGCCTTGCGGGCGAAGCCCTCGATCGTCGCGGCGGCGGTGGAATCGATCACCGGCACCGCCGAGACATCGAGGACATAGGCCTTCGGCTGCTCGCCGATGCGGTCCAGCGCCGCCGCCACCCCGGCCGCGGCGCCGAAGAAGAACGCCCCGGAGATCCTGTAGGCGACGACATCGGGGTCGGTGGCCACCGCCGGGTCATAGGGCGCCCGGCCGTCACCATTCGCCGTGTCCGGCTGGTCCACCTGCACGGCGCGGGACATGCGGTGCAGGAACAGCAGCGCGCCGAGGCCGAAGCCGGTGAGGATCCCTTCCGTGAGGTCGCGGAACACCACCAGGCCGAAGGTCGCCAGCAGCACCACCGCATCGCCGATGGAGGCGCGGACCAGTGTGCCGAACTGGTGCTTCTCGGCCATGGTCCAGGCCACCACCGCCAGCACGCCGGCGAGGGCGGAGAGCGGGATGTAGGCCGCCAGCGGCGCCGCCGCCATCATGAACAGCAGCAGGAAGACCGAGTGCAGCATGCCCGACACCGGGCCGCGCGCCCCGGCGCGGACATTGGTGGCCGTGCGGGCGATCGTGCCGGTGACGCAGATGCCGCCGAACAGGGAGGAGCCGATATTGGCCAGCCCCTGCGCCACCAGCTCGCAGTTCGAGCGGTGGCGCCGCCCGCTCATGCTGTCGGCGACCACGGCCGACAGCAGGCTCTCGATGCCGCCCAGCAGGGTGAAGGACAGGGCGGCCGGCAGCATCTCCTGGATCCGGGCCCAGGAGAGGTCGGGCAGGCGCGGCGCGGGCAGGGAGGAGGGGACGCCGCCAAAGCGGCTGCCGATGGTCTCGACCGGCAGCTGCAGCGCGGCGGCGAGGATCGAGGCCAGGGCCACGGCGATCAGGTAGGACGGCCAGTGCGGCCGCAGACGGCGCAGCAGCAGGATGCTGCCGATCGACAGCACGGCGATGGCGACGGCCGCGCCGTTGGCGGTCGGCAAGGCCCGGCCCAGCGCCTCCAGCTTCGGGACGAACGGCCCCGGCTCCGGCCCGTCCAGGGTCAGGCCCAGCAGGTCCTTCAGCTGGCTGGCGAAGATGATGGTGGCGATGCCTGCGGTGAAGCCGACGGTCACCGGATAGGGGATGTATTTGATGAAGGTGCCCAGCCGCAGCAGTCCGATCGCCGACAGCATCAGCCCGGATAGGAAGGTTGCCACCAGCAGCCCGTCGACGCCGTGCTGCGCCACCGTCGCCGCGACCAGCACGATGAAGGCGCCGGCCGGGCCGCCGATCTGGAACCGGCTGCCGCCCAGGGCCGAGACGATGAAGCCGCCGATGATCGAGGCGTAGAGGCCGCGGTCCGGGGTGACGCCGGAGGCGATGGCGATCGCCATCGACAGCGGCAGGGCCACGATCGCGACGGTCAGCCCGGACACCGCATCGGCCTTGAGGTCGGCGAGGCCGTAGCGCTCGCGCAGCACGGTCACGAGCTTGGGCGTGAACAGCTCGATGAAGGACGGATCATGACTGCGAGCCACCATAAACCTCGACGCTCCCATCACCGCAGGGGCGGCGGGATCGTCGGGTCGGCCGGCGGTCGCCGTCGCTGAACAGCCTTGTCAGCCGGCCCGCCCTCCGGGCTACCGCGGGGTCTTGAACCGCACCCCGCGGCCGCCTTCGCGGCTGACCGCATGATCGCCGATCAGCTCGACCCCGGCGCGGTCGAACGCCTCGACCACCTTGGTCAGCGTGTCGACCACGCCGCGGACGGTGCCCTCGCTGGCCTCCATGCGCTGGATCGTCGGCAGCGACACCCCGGACAGCTCGGCGAGCTGCCGCTGGTCGATGCCGAGCAGGGCGCGGGCAGCCCGCATCTGGGCGGCGGTGATCATGCAGTTTCCTCTGACAAATCTAAGGTATCAGGCAGCAGATATGATGTCTAGAACATCAATATGGATGTTTCAGATCGATGCTTTGATGGTCCTGTCTCATCGCTTCCCATGAGCCGGCGGCGGGGCGCCATCCGATCATGCTTCCCGGTCCGGGGAAAGGCCGGAACGATCCTTCGGCACAGCCGCCACGTCAGGCTGTCGGGCCGAAGCGGACGGGTTGATTTGGACATTCATGATTTGTGAAAACTAAATATGCACATTTGGTGGTTGCCGATCAGCCTGCATGTCACCACGTTCCGCGCTCGCCGCCTGGGCAGGACCCCGGCCCGAACAAGCAGGTTGACGGATCCCGTGCACGCCACATCCTTCCATGCCATCCGCCGCCCCGACGGTGCGCGCGGCATCCAGCGCGCGGGGCACGCATGACCTCGACCTTCGACTTCGACTATTTCCTGTCGGCCTTCCCGCTGATCCTGCCCTACCTGCCGGTGACGCTGCTGATCGCCTTCAGTGCCATGGTCTTCGGCCTGGTCATCGGCACCGGCGCGGCGCTGGTGCGGATCTACCGCATCCCGGTGCTGCGGCAGCTGGCGACGCTGTACATCTCCTTCATCCGCGGCACGCCGCTCCTGGTGCAGATCTACCTCGCCTATTACGGCATCCCGAAGCTGCTGCAGTATGTGAATGCCGAGCTCGGCACCGGGATCGACGTCAACCGGGTGCCGGCGCTGGTCTTCGTCATCTTCAGCTGCGCCGTGAATGTCGGCGCGTACCTGTCGGAGGCGATCCGCTCGGCCCTGCTGTCGATCGACCGCGGGCAGGCCGAGGCCGCCTATTCGATCGGCATGACGCCGTTCCAGGCGATGCGCCGCATCATCCTGCCCCAGGCGCTGGCCGTGGCGCTGCCCAACCTGGGCAACAGCTTCATCAGCCTGATCAAGGACACCTCGCTGGCCTTCCTCATCGCGGTGGTCGACATCATGGCCGCGGCCAAGATCATCGGCGGCAGGTCGCTGCGCTTCTTCGAGCTCTACCTGGCGGTGGCGGTGATCTACTGGGTGATCTGCATCCTGGTCGAGATCGGCATGCGGCGCTGGGAGGCCTATCTGACCCGCGGCCGGCGGGACATCGCCGCATGATCGCGATCCGCGACGTCCGCAAGTCGTTCAAGGGCCAGGTCGTGGTCGACGGCATCGGCCTCGATGTCGACCGCGGCGGCATCGTCTCCATCCTCGGCCCCTCCGGCTCCGGCAAGTCCACCTTCCTGCGCTGCTTGAACCGGCTGGAAACGCCGGATGCCGGCACCATCGACATGTCCGGCGACCGCTACGACCTGGCGAAGCTGGACAGCCGCCGCCTGCAGTCGCTGCGCATGCGCATCGGCATGGTGTTCCAGAACTACAACCTGTTCCGCCACAGGACCGCGATCGAGAACATCCTCGAGGGCCTGCTGGTGGTGAAGCGCCTGCCGCGGCGCGAGGCGCAGGAGATCGCGGAGCATCACCTCGCTTTGATGGGGCTGGCCGACAAGGCGGCGCAGTACCCGTCCTCGCTGTCCGGCGGGCAGCAGCAGCGCGTGGCGATCGCCCGCACCCTGGCGATGGCGCCGGAGCTGATCCTGTTCGACGAGCCGACCAGCGCGCTGGACCCCGAGCACACCGGCGAGGTGCTGGAGGCGATCCGCAAGGCGGCTGGGCAAGGGATCCCGATGATCATCGTCACCCACGAGATGGGCTTCGCCCGCGAGATCTCGAGCCAGGTGCTGTTCATCGACGGCGGCCGTGTGATCGAGCAGGGCGACCCGAAATCGCTGTTCGGAAACCCGCAGCAGCAGCGCACGCGGGACTTCCTCAAGAACTATCTGCGGTCCTTCAGCTTCGACATCTGAAGGCCCGCCCATCATGGAGAGAACGATGCGTCACATTCTGGCCAAGGGCGCTCTGGCGGTCCTCGCCGTCCTGGCCCTGGCGGCCCCGGCGGGCGCGCAGGAGACGGTGCGGGTGGGGACGGAGGGCACGTATGCGCCCTTCACTTATCAGGACGACAGCGGCAAGCTGACCGGCTACGACGTCGAGGTGCTGCGCCTGGTCGAGGCCAAGGTGCCGGACCTGAAGTTCGAGTTCGTGCCGCAGCCCTGGGACAGCATGTTCCTGGGCCTGGAGGCGGGCAAATACGACGTGGTCGCCAACGAGATCTCGAAGACGCCGGAGCGCGAGACCAAGTTCCTGTTCTCCGACGTCGCCTACTTCCACAGCGGCTCGGCCATCATCGTCAAGAAGGGCGTCACCGGCATCCACAGCCTGGACGACCTGAAGGGCAAGGTGGTCGGCGCCGGCACGGGCAGCGAGCACACCAAGCTGGTCGAGAATTATCTCGCCGCCCATCCGGGCGCGTTCGAGATCCGCTACTATGACGGCAACGTCACGCCGGTGCTGCTGGACATCGCCGAAGGCCGGATCGACGCCCATGTCAACGACCCGATCGTGGCCAAGGAGCATGCCGACAAGCTGGGCCTGCCGGTCGAGGCGACCGGCGACCTGCTGGCCAAGGTCCCGTCCTATTTCGTGTTCCGCAAGGACGCCAAGGGCGAGGCCCTGAAGGCCAAGATCGACGCCGCCCTGAAGGAACTGAAGGCCGACGGCTCGCTGGCGAAGCTGTCGCAGCAATGGTTCGGGCAGGACTACACGGCGGACTGAGACGGGGCGGATGGGGCGTTCCGCTCGAGCTGACCGACATCTTCCACTCTCCCCCTCCCCCTGCGGGAGGGGGAGGATGAAGAGGCAGGTTCTCTCAGGTCTTACTGCGCCGCGGGCAGGTTCAGCGCCGCGGTCAGGTCGCCCAGCGGCGGGTTGCCGTTGGCGGCGATGGCCGCGTCGCGCGCCACGATGCCGGGCAGCACCGGCAGCCCGAAGCGGTGGGTGATGAAGCGCAGGATCGAGGTGGTGTCATAGGCGGTATGGTCGACATAGCCCTTCCTGGCGAAGGGCGAGATGATGATCGCCGGGATCCGGGTGCCGGGGCCCCAGCGGTCGCCCTTCGGCGGCGCCACATGGTCCCAGAACCCGCCATTCTCGTCATAGGTCACGACCACCAGCATGTGCGGCCATTGCGGGCTCTTCTGCAGATGGTCGATCAGCATGGCGAGATGGGCGTCGCCCGAGGAGACGTCGGCGTAGCCGGCATGCTCGTTCAGGTTGCCCTGCGGCTTGTAGAAGGCGACCTGCGGCAACGCGCCGGCGTCGATCGCCTTGACGAACTCGGACCCGTCCAGCCCGCCGTCACGCAGATGCTCCTGCCGTGCCGCAGTGCCGGGCGCGAAATTGGCGAAATAGTTGAACGGCTGGTGGTGATACTGGAAGGCCGGCACCGGCGTCTGATTGCCGTGGTCCAGCACCGACTGCCAGGCGCCGGAATACCAGGCCCAGCTGATTCCCTTGGCGCTCAGCAGGTCGCCGATGGTGATCTCGGTCTGCGGCGGCAACGTGGTCGGCGCCTTCGGGTCGGCCAGGGCCGGGTCGCCGCCCTCGGCCGGTTTGTTGGCGCTCGGCTGGTAGGGCGGCTGCATCGTGTTCACGGCGAAGAAATCGGGCGTCAGGTTGCCGTCGGCCACGAATTTCGGGATGCCATCCATCGCCGATTTCGGCGAGTTCGCGGCCAGGGTCAGGCTGACGCCATCCGGGTTGACCACCGCGATCGAGGGCTTGGCCGCGGCGGTGTCGGCGTCCGGATAGCGGGCGACGCAGGCGCAGGCCAGCCAGATGTGGTTCATGTACGAGCCGCCGAAGGCCCCCATGAAGAAATGGTCGGCCAGCGTGTATTGCTGGGCGATCTTCCACATCGCCATCTTCGAGCCGTCGAGATGGCCCATCACCTCGCTGCCGGCATCGGCCCAGGCGACGAACTTGTCGTTCCGGCCGCCGTCGATCTGCATCTGATTCTGGTAGAAGCGATGCCAGAGATCGTGGGTGATGGTGCCGACCGAGACGTTCAGCCCTTGCGGGTCATCCATCGCAAAGGGCGAGTTCGGCAGGTGTTCGGTCTGCGCCTGGGTCACCGGCGGCGTCACGCCCTTGGCGGTCAGCCCGTCCCACACCGGCGGCAGTTCCTTCAGCGCCGTGCCGTCGCGGTCCAGCTGGGTCTTGGACGTGTCCGAGGCATTCTCCAGCCCGTCGGCGCCCGGGAAGGCGCCGTAGAGATTGTCGAAGCTGCGGTTCTCGGCATAGATCACGACGACGGTGTCGATGGCGCGCAGCGCCTTGGTCTGGGCGGTGTCGGCGCTGCCCGGCGCGTCCGCGGCCAGGACAGGTGACGCGACCAGTCCGGCGGCGCCCGCCGCGAGGGCGGTGGCGATCAGTTTGTGCATGCGGCTCCCCATTGGCTCCCGGTGCGATGCCCGGTGGCTAGTCCCCTTCCGCGGGCCAGCACTCGCGCGAAGCGGGCTGTCGCTCAAGTGAAACTTTTTCGGCATAGATAGGCGTCTGCGGGCCGGCCTCGGCGCCGCGTCGCGCAGATCACGGGATGGCCGGAATGGCATTGCGAACGGGTCGCTGGTGGGTGGTGGGCGGCGGCCTGGCCGCGATGGCGCTGACGGTCTCCGCCGCCACGGCTGGAAGCCATCCGAAGGGCGGTCTTTCCCGTGCCGAGGTGCGCCGCCAGGCGGAGGAGCTGACGGCGCTGGGCCGTGCCATGTTCGTCGACCCGTCGCTCTCGGCCTCGGGCAAGCTGTCCTGCAGCTCCTGCCACGACCCGCAGCGCGGCTTCGGCCCGGCCAACGCGCTACCGGTGCAGATGGGCGGCGGCGACATGGCCAGGCCCGGCGTCCGGGCGGTCCCGTCGCTGACCTATCTCCAGGCGGTGCCGCCCTTCACCGAGCATTTCTTCGACTCGGAGGACGATTCCGACGAGAGCGTCGACAACGGCCCGACCGGCGGCCTGACCTGGGACGGGCGGGTCGACCGCGGCGCCGACCAGGCGGCGATCCCGCTGCTCTCGGATTTCGAGATGGGCAATGCCGGCCCCGACGAGGTCGTCGCCAAGGCGTTGGCGGCCGGCTACGGGGCGGCGCTGCAGCACATCTACGGCGCCGAGGTGCTGAAGGACCGCCAGGCGCTCTACGCCGGCATCCTCAAGGCCTTCGAGGTCTACGAGCAGGACGCCGCCAGCTTCTACCCCTACAGCAGCAAGTACGACGCCTGGCTGGCCGGCACGGCGACGCTGACGGCGCAGGAGGCGAGGGGCCTCGACCTGTTCAACGACCCGGCCAAGGGCAACTGCGCCGAATGCCATATCAGCCAGCGCGGCAATGACGGCACGCCGCCGCAGTTCAGCGACTATGGCCAGATCGCCATCGCCCTGCCGCGCAACATGCAGATCCCGGCCAATGCCGACCCGTCCTATTTCGACCTCGGCGTCTGCGGGCCGCTGCGCACCGACCTGAAGGACCGTCCGGAGTATTGCGGCCTGTTCCGCACCCCCAGCCTGCGCAACGTGGCGCTGCGCCAGACCTTCTTCCACAACGGCGTGTTCCACAGCCTGCGCGACGCCGTGGCCTTCTACGCGACGCGCGAGACCGACCCCGGCCGCTGGTATCCGCGCAACCCGGACGGCAGCGTGCGGATCTATGACGACCTGCCGGCCCGGTATGCCGAGAACATCAACCGCGACCCGCCCTTCGACCGGCATCTCGGCGACGCGCCCGCCCTGACCGAGGCCGAGATCGACGACGTCGTCGCCTTCCTGAAGACGCTGACCGACGGCTACAAGCCGCCGTCATAGGCGATCGGGCGGCGCGACACGGCGCCGCGCCGTCGATTGCCGCGCCCAACGGCCGGTCCCATATCAGCGGCGGAAGGGGATGCCCGCGGCAGCGGGCCCGACCGGAGAGCTGCAATGACACCCCAGGAACGCGAGCTGCTGACCAACCTGGTCGCCCGGCTCAAGCAGGCGCCGCCCGTCGAGAAGGACGAGGAGGCGGCGGCGATGGTCGCGGGCCTGGTCCGCGACCTGCCCGACACGCCTTACACGCTGGCCCAGACCGTGCTGATCCAGGACTACGCCCTCCACCAGGCTCAGGCCCGGATCGCCGAGCTGGAGCGCCAGGCCCAGCCGCAGCGTGGCGGTGGCGGCAGCTTCCTCGGCGCCACCTTCGGCAGCGCCGCATCCTCGCGCCCGCTGCCCCAGGGATATACGCAAGCGCCCCAGGCCTATACTCAGGCGCCGCCGGCCTACGCCCAGCCCCAACCGGGCCCGTGGGGTGGGGGCGGGCCCTTCACCCAGTCCTCCGGCCCGTCCTTCCTGCGCAGCGCGGCCGCCACCGCGGCCGGCGTCGCCGGCGGCGCGCTGCTGTTCCAGAGCATCGAGTCCCTGTTCGGCGGTCATGGCGGATGGGGCGGCCTCGGCGGCGCGAACTTCACCGGTCCGGCGCCCGGCCTGACCGAGACCGTGGTCAACAACTACTATGGCGACGCGGCCCCCGGCGCCGACGGCAACGACCTGCGCGACACCGACGCCGTGGTCCCGGACGATGGCGGGCAGGGCGTCACCGATGCCGACTACCAGGACGACGGCAGCCAGGACGATTTCGGCGGCGACGATTTCGGTGGCGGCGGCGACGATACGGTGGGTGTCTGAGTCTCCGATGCAGGTTGGGTTCGCGGCAGCGGACCCCACCTGCGTCACGTCTCCGCCAGGATCTCCTCCAGCCGGTCCAGCAGGGGCCGCTGCGCCTCCATCATCTTCTCCCGGGCGGCCGGCAGGTCGAACCACTCGGCCCGGTCGACCTCGGGAAAGGACTGGATCCGGCCGCTCCGCGGCGGCCATTCCAACTCGAACTCGATGCAGCGGATCCGGCTGGCGTCCAGGTCGCCGGCGGCGGCGAAGGCCGTGACCGTCTTGCCGCCGCGCTGGCGCACCTGGCCGAGCGGCAGCAACGGCCCCTCGGGCGCCGTGCCGGTCTCCTCGGTGAATTCGCGGCGGGCGGTCGCCTCCGGCGCCTCGCCGGGCTCCGGCTCGCCTTTCGGGATCGACCACGCGCCCAGGTCCTTGCGGCGCCAGAACGGGCCGCCGGGATGCGCCAGCAGGACCAGCAGCCGCCCCTCCGCGCGCTTGTACATCAGGATGCCGAAGCTCTCCGCCGCCATGGGGCCTCTATCGCCGGGGTCGGCCGCCGCCCAGTCGACGGCCTCCTCCAGAAGATAGCGCGCCAGCCGGTCGAGGCAGCCGCCCCAGCCCTCGCGGTGGCGGTCGCGGGCCGGCTCGTCGAAGAACTGCTCATGGGTCAGGATCAGCACGGTGCCGTCGCCGTCCGGCCGGAAGGTCAGCGTTACCTGGGACTCCCGCTCCGGCATGGTCCGCCAAGCCCAGCTGAACACCAGCCTCTCATTCGGCACCACCTCCTTGTACACGCCGCCGACATCGTGGCGCTCGCCGTCCGGGGTGGAGAAGGCGACATGATAGCGGCCGCCGGTGCGGGGATCGGCCTCGGCGCTGATGGTCTCGGCACCTTCCGGCCCGAACCAGCGTATTATTTTTTCCGGGTCGGTCCACGCTCCGTAGACCCGGGCGGGAGGGGCGGCGAGGCGGCGCCGGATGCTGAGGCTGGGCTTGGCGAGCACGATTCCTCCTCGACGAAGGCGGCCAGGCGGTCGAGCTGTTCGGACCAGAAGCGCTGGTATCGGCTCAGCCAGTCCATCGCCTGCTCCATCGGTGCCGCGGACAGGCGGCAGGTCACGGTGCGCCCGGTCTTGGTCCGCGTGATCAGCCCGGCGTCGGACAGCACGTCGAGATGCTTCATCACCGCCGGCAGCGACATGGTGAAGGGCCTGGCCAGCTCGCTGACCGAGACGTCCCGCTCCTCCCCCAGCCGGGCGATCAGCGCCCGGCGCGTCGGGTCGGCCAGGGCGGCGAAAGTGCGGTCGAGGGCGGGTTCTTGATAGTTAACCATCAAGTGAACTTTGCGTTTGCGGGGGGCTGGCTGTCAACCCATATGCGCCGGCATCGGGGGACAGGTCTATAATGCCAGACGTTTAGGTTGCTGCCCGCCGCCTACCGCACCCAGCGCCGGAAGCCCAGCCGCTCGACCAGCACCACCAGGCCAAAGGCGACCAGGCCCATCGCCGCGGCGATGAAGACGGCGGCGAACAGCCGGTCGGCCTGGTAGTTGAAGGTAGCCTGGATGATCAGCGCGCCGAGGCCGGCATTCGACCCGATCCACTCGCCGACGATGGCGCCGATGACGCTGCCGGTGGCGGCGATGCGCAGGGCGGTGAACAGCATCGGCAGCGACCGCGGCGCGCACAGCCGCCAGAAGCTCTCCCAGCCGCTGGCCGACAGCACCCGCATCAGCTCCCGCTCGTTCGGCGTCGCCAGGGTCAGGCCGCGGACCATGGCGATCAGGGTCGGGAAGAAGCAGATCACCGCCGCGATCACGATCTTGGGCAGCAGGCCCAGGCCGAACATCAGGATGAAGATCGGCGCCAGCGCCAGCACCGGGATGGTGTTGAGGAACAGCACGATCGGGAAGTACGCGGCGCGCACCGGCCGGCTGTAGGTGAACAGCACCGCCAGCAGCACGGCGACCGCGTTGCCCAGCAGGAAGCCCAGCGCCGCCTCCAGCGCCGTCGGCCCGGCATTGGCCAGCAGCAGCGCCCGGTCGGTCCACAGCTTGCCGAACACCGCGGCGGGGCCCGGCACGATGAAGGCCGGCACGCCCAGCGCCGGCACCACGAACTGCCAGACCAGCAGGATCGACAGCGCCCCCAGCGCCGGCCACAGGATGTCGGAGGGGCGGGTCATGCCTGGGGCTCCGCCGGCTCTTGCGGCACGGACCCCCCTCCCCCTAGCCCCCTCCCGCGAGGGGAGGGGGAACAACAGGGGGGAGGCGTTGGGAGCGGTGTCTGATGACATGAAAAAACGAGTCCCCCCTCCCCTTGCGGGAGAGGGGCAGGGGGAGGGGGTTCCCAACGCAAGAGCCGACGACGCCGTCATGCCGAAACCTCCGACCCCGCGGCCAGCAGCCGGCGGAGATGGGCACAGACCGCGGTCACCTCCGGCGCGTCGCGGTCGCAGCGGCCGTCGGAATCCTTCAGCGGCCGCAGGTCGACGATCTCCAGCACCCGGCCGGGATGGGCCGCCAGCACCAGCGCCTGCTGGCCCAGATACACCGCCTCGGCGATGCTGTGGGTGACGAAGACCACCGTGGTGCCGGTGCGGCGCCACAGCGCCAGCAGCTCGTCGTTCAGCCGGTCGCGGGTGATCTCGTCGAGCGCGCCGAAGGGCTCGTCCATCAAGAGTATGCGCGGGCGGGACAGCAGGGCGCGGGCGATCGCCACGCGCTGGCGCTGGCCGCCCGACAACTGGTCCGGCAT
>NZ_JANX01000157.1 GCF_000767795.1 Inquilinus limosus MP06
GCCCGCTGACCGGGCCGAACGGCGCCCGCGCGGCGCCAGGCCATGCGCTGTGCCTCGGCACCCTCGGCGGCGAGGCGATGCGCGACTGCCTGGCCCGGCGCCCGGTCTTCGCCTCCACCGCCCTGTTCGAGCCCTTCGGCCTGGCGGTGCTGGAGGCGGCCCAGGCCGGCTGCGCCCTGGTCCTGTCCGACATCCCGACCTTCCGCGAGCTATGGGCCGATGCTGCGGTGTTCGTGCCGCCACGCGACGAGGCTGCCATCGCTGCCACCATCGGCGGAGTGCTGCGCGACCACGAGTTGCGGGAGCGGCTGGGCAACGCCGCGCGCCGGCGCGCGGCCCGCTTCACCATCGCCGCCATGGCCGACCGGATGGCCGGCCTCTATCGCGACCTCGCGACCACGGCGGCGCGGCGGCCCGCGCGGGAGGCGGCGGAATGAGATTCGTCTACTTCACCCATTCCCTGCGCTCCTGCTGGAACCACGGCAACGCGCATTTCCTGCGCGGCGTGCTGCGCGAGCTGATCCACGCCGGGCATGAGGTCGCCGTCTACGAGCCGGCCGGCGCCTGGAGCCCGGCGAACCTGCTGCACGATCACGGCGACCGGGCGCTGGACGCCTGGCAGCGGGCCTATCCCGAGCTGTCCTCGACCGCCTACGGGCCGGATCTGGACCTGGAGCGGGCGCTGGACGGCGCCGACGCCGTCATCGTCCATGAATGGAACGACCCCGCGCTGGTGGCCGCCATCGGCCGGCTGCGCCGCCGCGGTGCGCGTTTCACGGCGTTGTTTCACGACACCCATCACCGCGCCGTCAGCGACCCCGAGGCGATCCACCGCTTCGATCTCGACGGCTATGACGGCGTGCTGGCCTTCGGCGCCGCCCTGGCCGAGGTCTACCGGCGCTGGGGCTGGGGCCGGCGCGCCTTCGTCTGGCACGAGGCCGCCGACACCCGCCTGTTCCGTCCGCCGGACGAAGAGGCCCCGCGCGCCGGCCTGATCTGGGTCGGCAATTGGGGCGACGAGGAGCGCAGCACCGAGCTCGATGCCTTCCTGTTCCAGCCGGCCCGGGCGGCCGGGCTGCCGCTCGACATCCACGGCGTGCGCTACCCGCCGGAGGCGCTGTCCCGCCTGGCCGCCGAGGGCGCCCGGTATCATGGCTGGCTGGCCAATGCCGAGGTGCCGGCCGCCTTTGCCCGCCATCTCGCCACGGTCCATGTGCCGCGCCGCTTCTATGTCGAGCGGCTGCCGGGCATCCCGACGATCCGGGTGTTCGAGGCGCTGGCCTGCGGCATTCCGCTGGCGTGCGCGCCGTGGCACGACACCGAAGGCCTGTTCCGGCCCGATGAGGATTACCTGGTCGCGGAGGACGGGGCGGAGATGACCCGCCATCTGACCGCCCTGCGCGACGATCCGGAGCTGCGCCGCAGCCTGGCCGCCAGCGGTCTGGAAACCATCCGCGCCCGGCACAGCTGCACCCACCGCATGCGTGAGCTGCTGGCGATCCTGGCCCGGCTGCGCGCCGCCACCCCGATGGAGTCCGTCGCATGAGGATCGCCTTCTACGGGTCCAGCCTGCTGTCCTCCTACTGGAACGGCGCCGCCACCTATTATCGCGGCCTGCTGCGCGACCTCGCCGGCCGCGGCCACCGCGTCACCTTCTACGAGCCCGACGCCTTCGACCGGCAGGCGCATCGCGACATCGACCCGCCCGACTGGGCCGAGGTCCGCGTCTATCCCGCCACCGAGGACGCCGCGCGCGACGTGATGGCCGAGGCGGCCCGGGCCGATGTGGTCGTCAAGGCCAGCGGCGTCGGCGCCTTCGACGACCTGCTGCTTGAGGGCACGATGGCTGCGGCGCGGTCGGAGGCGATCCGCATCTTCTGGGACGTCGACGCCCCGGCGACATTGGCGGAGCTGCAGCGCGGCGGCCCCGACCATCCGCTGCGCCGTGCCCTGCCGGATCTCGACATGGTGCTGACCTATGGCGGCGGCCCGCCGGTGGTCGCGGCCTATGAGGCGCTCGGCGCCCGGCGCTGCGTGCCGATCTACAACGCGCTCGACCCCGAGACCCATCGTCCCGCGCCGGCCGACCCGCGCTTCGAGTGCGACCTGGCCTTCCTGGGCAACCGGCTGCCGGACCGCGAGGCCCGGGTCGCCGCCTTCTTCCTGGCCCCGGCGGCGCGGCTGCCCGACCGCCGCTTCCTGATCGGCGGCGCCGGCTGGGAGGGTCGCGCGATGCCGCGCAACACGCGCTGGATCGGCCATGTCGGCACCGCCGACCACAACGCCTTCAACGCCACGCCGCTGGCGGTGCTGAACATCGCCCGAGACAGCATGGCGGCCACCGGCTTCTCTCCCGCCACCCGGGTGTTCGAGGCGGCCGGCGCCGGCGGCTGCCTGATCACCGACGCCTGGGAGGGCATCGAGCTGTTCCTGAAGCCGGACGAGGAGGTGCTGGTCGCCCGCGACGGCGCCGAGGTGGCGGCGCATCTGCAGGCGCTGGATCGCGACCGGTCGCAGGCGATCGGCGCGGCCGCCCGCGCCCGGATCCTGGCCGAGCACACCTATGCCCGCCGTGGCGCCCAGGTCGACGCGCTGCTGCGCGAGGCCGCCGCCGCGAAGCGCGAAAGGACCGCCGCATGACCCGCCCCCTGCGCCTCGTCTTCATCGGGCTCAGCCTCTCCTCCTCCTGGGGCAACGGCCATGCCACGACCTACCGGGCCCTGCTGCGGGGGCTGGCGCGACGCGGCCACGACATCCTGTTCCTGGAGCAGGACCAGCCCTGGTACGCCGAGAACCGCGACCTGCCGGATCCGGACTTCTGCCGCCTGCAGCTCTACTCCGGCTTCGATACCCTGCCGGCCCATCGTGCCGAGGTCGCGGCCGCCGATGCCGTGATCGTCGGCTCCTATGTCGCCGACGGCGTTGCCATCTCGGCCTGGGTGCAGGGTGTCGCCATGGGGGTGACCGCCTTCTACGACATCGACACGCCGGTCACACTGGCGAAGCTGGAGCGGGGCGACTTCGAATATCTGTCGCCGGAGCTGATCCCCGGCTTCGACCTGTACCTGTCCTTCACCGGTGGCCCGACCCTGCACCATCTGGTGGAGCGCTACGGCGCCGCAGCGGCTTATCCACTGTATTGCTCCGTCGACACGGAGGCCTACCGGCCCGCGCCGCAGCCGCCGCGCTACGATCTCGGCTATCTCGGCACCTACAGCCCGGACCGCCAGCCGATGCTGGAAAGGCTGCTGCTGGAGCCGGCGCGCAGGCTGCCGGATCTCCGCTTCGTCGTCGCCGGGTCGCAGTTCCCGCGGGACATCCGCTGGCCGGGGAACGTCACGCATGTCGAGCATGTGCCGCCCCGCGACCACTGCGCCTTCTACAATTCCTGCCGCTTCGCGCTGAACGTCACCCGCAGCGACATGATCCGCGCCGGCTACAGCCCCAGCGTGCGGCTGTTCGAGGCGGCGGCCTGCGGCACGCCCGTGATCTCCGATCGCTGGAACGGCATCGATTCGATTTTCGCCCCGGGCATCGAGATCTGCCTGGCCCGCGGCAGCGACGAGGTCGTCGGGCTGCTGACCCAGTGTCCCGAACCGCTGCGCCGGGCCATCGGCGAGGCGGCGCGGCAGCGGGTTCTGACGGAGCACTCCTCCGACCGGCGCGCGGCGGAGCTTGAGGAAACGCTGGTGCGGCGGGTGGACGAGCTGGCGAGGCAGCGCCGCGTCCATGCCGCCGCGGGTGGTGGCGAGCGAGGCCGGAGCCGCGAGGTTCCCCCGCATCTCCGGGTCGTGAAATAGGCGGACGTCAACGAGAGAGGATGATCATGAAGAACGGCAAGCAGCGCACCGCCATCGTCGCCGGGGGCGCCGGCTTCATCGGATCCCACCTCTGCGACGCCTTGCTCGCGGACGGGTACAGGGTCGTCTGCCTGGACAATTTCCGCACCGGGCGGCGGGACAATCTGCGGCACCTGGCGCGCGATCCGCGATTCGACCTGGTCGAGGCCGATGTGATCGCATCCGTGCCCGCCTCGGTCTCGCGGGGCTCCGCGGATCTGGTCTTCAACCTCGCCTGCGCCGCCTCGCCGCCGCAATACCAGTCGGACCCGGAGCACACGATGCTGACCAGCGTGCTGGGCACCCGCAACCTGCTGGCCCTGGCCGAGCGCAAGCGGGCGCGGTTCCTTCTGGCCTCGACCAGCGAAGTCTATGGCGACCCGGAGGTGCATCCGCAGGCCGAAAGCTATTGGGGCCATGTCAACCCGACCGGACCCCGCGCCTGCTATGACGAGGGCAAGCGGGCGGCGGAGACGCTGACCTTCGACTACGAGCGCGCCGGCCGGGCCGCGGTGCGGGTGGCGCGGATCTTCAACACCTACGGGCCGCGGATGCGGGCCGATGACGGGCGGGTGGTGTCGAACGTCATCACCCAGGCGTTGGCCGGGGACGACATCACGGTCTACGGCACCGGCGGGCAGACCCGCTCCTTCTGCTATGTCGACGACCTGGTCGAGGGACTGATGCGCCTGATGGCCTGCCGGGCCTCGCCGGGCGGCCCGGTCAATCTCGGCAATCCGGCGGAGCTCACCGTATGCGAGCTGGTGACGCGGGTGCTGGCCCTGACCGGCTCGCGCTCCCGCGTCGTCCGGAAGCCGTTGCCGGTGGACGATCCGCAGCGGCGCCGGCCGGACATCGGCCGGGCGAAGAGCCTGCTCGGCTGGTCGCCCCGGATCGCGCTGGAGGACGGCCTGGAAAAGACGATCGCCTGGTTCGCCGCGGCGCCGGACCGGCAGCCGGCCCCGGCCCTGCGCTTCCCCGGGATCCCCGACATCGGCGTCGCGGCCAAGGCCGGCATCGTCACACCCTGAAGCTCATCGGTCCCTGACCAGATGGAAGGCGAGCCCGTCCCACAGGGCGAAGGGGCGGGTTCCGGCGCGGCGCAGCGTGAAGCCGCAATCCGCCGCCAGGGCTCCCAGCTCCCGCCGGTCCGCCGCCACGTCCCCCCGGTAGGAGTGGTTGAGGATCAGGAGATGGCCGCCGGACCTCAGCACGCGCGCCGCCTCCTCCACATGGCGCCGCACCAGCGCCGGCCCGGCGAATACGAGATAAGGGAAGCTGTCGGCGGCCAGGATCGTGTCGATCGTCGCGTCGCCGATGCCGGCCAGGTCGCGGCCCGAGGTCCGGCGGATCTCGACATTGGCCAGCCGGGCGCAGCGCCGCTGTGCCTCCGCCACCATTCGGGCGGAGATGTCGAGGCCGATCACCCGCCGGACGCTTCCGGCGATCGCCGCGGCGAAGCGGCCGATGCCGCAGCCGAGATCCAGCACCGTGCGATCGGGCCCCAGCAGGCCCCATTCCGCCATTCGCCGCACCACCTCGTCCGTCGCCAGCGCCAGCCGGCCGGGATCGCCGAGCGAATGCAGCGCGACGCTGGCCTCGGGCGACACGCCGGCGGCGCGGTCGAAGGCCAGGGCAAACGCCTCGACGGACCGCGCCTCGTCCCCGGCCACCGCATCATGCCGGACCTCGCGCAGCACCGCCTGGATGGTGGTCCAGGCGGCCGGATGCTCGGCATGCAGCCACCGCAGCGCCTGGAGCCGTCGCCGGGTCGCGATCTCGCCGGGACCGATTGCGGCGTCGACCCTGTCCAGAAGCATGGTCAACGTCTCTCCGCCGCCAGCCCGGATCAGGAGCTGGGTCAGGGCGGATGCGACCGGCAGCTCTCCCGTCAGGCAGCCGCGGAGAGCCGGCCGCAGCGCATCCGGGCACCCGGCCACGCCGATCGCCTCCTCGATCGTCACGCCGGGCTCCGCCGGAAGCTGCGGCGGCGATTCCAGCGGTCGACCGCGCCCCAGGCGTATTTGTAGGGCTCCCGCCCCCGCAGGAAATGGAACTCGCGCCCGCCCTCGCGGATTCCGGCGGCGATGGCATGGCCCGTCAGGATCGACCCCGGGCTTTCATAGGCATAGTCCGGGTCGAAGCCGCCGAGATAGGCATAGGTCCGGCCGCGGGCGGACAGGCCGTGGAAAGCGCCCGCGACCCTCTCCCCGATCCGAAGCCGATAGAACCGCGCCAGGCCGCAGCGGACCAGGCCGGGCAGCGCTGCGCGGTGAAAACGCTGAACGGTATCGTCCTGCAGCAGGCCGGGCTGGCCACGACCCGACCATCGCGCGCCGTGCAGGCGCAAGAGGTCGTCGAGAAACCCGTCCGCCACGCCTTCCACGGCCTCGATCCGGATGGCGCCACGCTTCTGCGCCAGGGTCAGCGCCCGCCGCAGCTGCTTGCGGCGGCGGGCCGGGACGCAGCCCGAAAGATCATCCGGCCCGGTCAGGGCGAGGGTCGGACAGGCGCTGTGGCCATGAGCCGATTCGGCGCAGCCCCCGGGGCAGCGCAGCCGCAGAGCCGCCGCGCCCGGCGCCAGCTCCTCCAGCTCCCATGACTGCCAGTCGAGGTCCGCGGCCGCACCTGCGATCGCCGGCCCCACCGGCTCGGCATGGTCCGGATCGATCAGCACATCCAGATAGTCGGTGGTGCCGAGCCCGAGCAGGAGCAGCCGCCGGCCGAGCGCGCCGTCTTCGAGATAGAGCGGCGCGAGGCCGACCAGGCGCCCGTCCTGCCGCACCGCGATCGTCCGCAGCCGGCCGGGTGCGAAGCTGCGCCACCAGGGCAGCAGCCAGGCCGGGGACTGGAACGGCGTCGCCTCCGGGCAACGCGACCAGAGCTCCCACCACTCCGGCTCGAGCGCGGCCAGCGCCGGCTCCTCCGTCAGGAGCTCGGCAGACGGGATCATCGCGCGGCCCGCAGGGCTGGCGCGGTCGCAGCCAGTTGCCGGTAGACCGAGAGATAGCCCTGCACCATGCGGTCCAGCGAGAAGCGGCGCACAGCCTCGGCGCGGCATTCGGCCGGGTCGAGGCCGGCGGCGGCGCGGATGGCCTCCGCCATCTCCGCCGCGTCGCGGACCAGGAAGCCGGTGCGGCCGTGATCGACGATCTCCGGCAGCGCGCCGTTCGGGAAAGCGACGACCGGCGTGCCGCAGGACAGCGCCTCCATCGCCACCAGCGAGCTCGTCTCCGGGCACAGGCTCGGCACCACCAGGCAGCGCGCGGCGGCCAGGAACCGCCGCTTCCGCCGCAGGCCGAGCGGCCCGATGAAGCGATGCCGGGCGTCCAGCCGCGGCACCACCTCATGCTCGAAATAGCGGAGATGGGCGTCGTAGGGGAACAGACGGCCTGCCACGAGCAGCGGCACATCGGCCTGCCGGGCCGCATCGAGGGCGAGATGGATGCCCTTCTCCGGGCAGATCCGGCCGAGCATCAGGGCGAAGCCGCGCCGGGCGTGCGGGCCTGCGCCGTCGCCGATCGAGACACCGTTCGGGATCGGCGGCAGAAGCCGGGCGCCGGAGGGGGCCTCGCGGCACTGGACTTCGGACACGCCGTGCAGCCAAAGGTCGGGGCGTGCAGGCCGCAGCTTCTCGGCCGGGTACCAGCCGAGAGGCAGGTGCAGGGTGACGAGCGTCGGCCCGTCCGCCGGCAGGTAGGCGTCGAAATCGATGCCGTGCAGGTGCACGAGGTCGACCGGCCAGCGGCGCCGGCATTCGGCGATGGTCCGGCGCTGCGCCGCCCAGGCCCGCTGCCGCGCTGCGTCGTCCAGAGACCCGCTCTCTGCCGGGATCGGGCATAGGGTGCCGGCGGCCTCGGAGCCGTCGCAGGCCACCACCAGCGAGCGGTGCCCGGCCGCCACCAGGGCGCGGTCGAGGGCGGACAGCACCTGCTCCGCCCCGCCGACCGCGTCGGGGCCGACCGGCGCCAGCGGATAGGCGACGTTGAGGACGGTCAGGGCCATGGCGGCGGGTCGAGCTCGAGCCCGGCGACGGCCGCGGCGACGAGCCCGGGCCATTCCCGGCCCGTCATCCCCCACGGATAGGCGTCGTAGTGCAGCCGGCCGCCATTCGGCAGCTGCCCGAAGTCGTAGGCCGGTGCCCGGCGGAACCGTTCGACCCGGTCGGTGAACGGCGCCAGGGTCCGGCGCTGGGTCTCGTGGCAGGCCAGCATCCGGCGCTTGATCTCCCAATCCGGCTCGTCCAGCTCGACCACGATCTCCGGCGGGCCCGGCGGAAAGCGCTGCAGTGCCAGGCCGTCGGGGCCGAGATGATAGAAAGCCATCTCGGCGAGGGCGGGTGCGGCGGCGCCCTGCCGCTGCATCAGGCGCCGGGCGGCGTGGACGGCGAATCCGGTGGCGTCGTGGTCCGGATGGCCGCCTTCATAGGGATGGGTCAGCACCAGCCTCGTCCCGCGCGCCGCGAACTGTCCGGCCAGGGCGCGGGCGACGGCTGCGAGGCGCCGGCAGGCCTGCTGGTCCGGTACATCCAGGCACAGCAGCGCAGCCGCCGGTATGCCGGCAACCGCCATGGCGGCGGTCAGCTCCCGCTGCCGGGCCGCCGCATAGTCCTGCCAGGTGGCGAAGCCGTAGGTCCGCGCATCCTCCAGCCCGCGCGGCGCGCCGTCGGTAACGTGCAGCACGGCGATTCCGGGCAGGTGCCGCAGTTGCCCGCCGATGCCGATCGTCTCATCATCGGGATGGGCGACGACGACCGCCACCTCGGCCGGTGAGACCTGAGTCCCGGCCAGGGTGGACAGCAGGGCCTTCGCCGTGGCGCCCATGGGTCAGCCCAGCGCCATCCGCGAGGCCCGGATCTCGTCCCGGCGGTCCGTGCCGTAGCGGCGGATCATGTCGGCGCAGAAGGCGGCGAACTCCTCCCTGTCGACCGGCGGGCTGGTGTGGTGGGGCATCAGGCCGCGATGCTCCGGCGTGAAGCAGAAGGTGACGGTGACGTCGAAATCGGCCAGCGCCTCCATCTGCCGGTCGAACCAGGCCAGCGCATCGGGCCGGAAGCTGTCGGCCCAGGAGAGGCCGGTGCGCAGATATGTGACGCCGAGCCGCTTCATCCAGGCCACGGCATCGTCCAGCCGGTGGTCCTGGTAGTGGAACCACTGGCACAGGCCCAGAGCCGGCGCATGCCGGGCGAAGCGCTCCAGCGCCGGCTTCGGCGTGCCGTCCTCGCGCAGCAGGCCCATGTAGAAATGCCGGTAGTAGGACGAGCCCTCGGCCTCCTTGTGCCGGGTCGTCGCCTCCCAGGCGCTGGGCAGGTCGTACAGGCTGTACCAGTGGATGCGCGGCGCCCGGCCGACGAGAAGCTCGGCGGTGCGGTCGAGGCCCCAGGCCTGCACCTCCTCCGCCCCGAAGCTGGAGACGCCGACCTCGCTGACCCAGACCGGCAGGTCGGTGACGGCCCGGATCTCATCCAGCTTGGCGGGCCATTCCCCGATCTGCCACAGGTTCCAGTCCAGCGGGAAGCCGTGCACCGCCACCGCGTCGAGGCGGTCCAGCACGCCGCGCCGCTTCATGCTCTCGATGAACACCGGGTCGATCGGCGAGATGCCGCCCAGCACCTTCGGGATGTCCGGGTTCTCGGCGGCGATGGCGTCGGCTGCGGCGATCGCCATGTCGGCGAACAGCGCCCAGTCCGGATCGAGCTCGCGGTCCCAATGCGACTTGTTGTTCGGCTCGTTCCAGATCATCGCCGCTTCGATCATGCGCTCCTCCCGCGGTTCGGATAGACGGCGCCCTCCCCCGCCGGCCGGCCGGCGGGGCGGCAGAGATAGACCTCCGGCTCCGGGTGCCCGGCGATCTCGAAGCCGGCGCTGCGCAGCATCGCCTCGACGCAGGCGCGGTTCGGCACCCACCAGTTGGTCGGGTCGTCGGCGTAGCGCTGCTCGATGAAATGCAGCTTCGGGAAGTCCGGCCGGTCGAACAGCGCCTCGTTCCAGAACGGGTAGTTCGATTCCAGCGGCCCGACCTCGGCGCTGCCGCGCTGCATCGACTGGAACACCATCAGGTCGCGGACCACATGCTCGCGCACCAGGTCCAGCGCCAGCAGCGGGTGGCGCAGGTGGTACAGCACGCCCATGAACAGGACGATGTCGAAGCGCTCGCCCAGCGACGCGACGTCATAGACCGAGAGATGCCGGAACTCGATGTCGAGGTCCGCGATCTCGGCGGCGAAACGGGCCTGGGCCAGGTAGCTGTCGTCGAAATCGACGCCGAGCACCCGGTCGGCGCCGCGCCGCTTCATCTCCAGCGAATAGAAGCCGCCGTTGCAGCCGATGTCGAGCACGGTGCGGCCGCGCAGATCCTGCGGGATCGCCTCGGCGAAGGCCTTCCATTTGACCGCCGGATAATCGCCCAGGAAGTGGTCGGGCGCGGTGGCGACCCCGTCGAGGTCGATGTTGTGGAACCACGGGCCGAGCGCCTCGGCCCGACGGCGGATCTCATCACCGGACATGCGTCCCATGCCTGATGCCTCCGTCATTGATCGCGGATAGGGGCGCCGAAGGAACGGCCGGCGGGCCTGCCGATCGCCACCCGGGCGGCAGCCGCGGCGCCGGCGTCGGCCCCCGAGACGGCATCGCCGAGCAGCCCGATCGCCGCGCGGTAGCCGTGCAGCGTGCCGACATCGACATAGGACAGCCCCGATCTGACGCCCACCGCCCGGCCACCCTCGGCCAGCCAGGCATTGACCAGCGTGCCGATGTACTCGTCGCGCCGACCGCGCCGCAGCCACAGGGCGTGCAGCTGCCGCAGCTCGGTCCCCGTCATCTTGAACGCGCCCCAGATCCAGCGCGTCCGGGCATCCGCCTGCTTCACCTGGATCTCGCGTACTGCCCCCTGCCCGTCCAGCACGACGGCGTCGAAGAATTCGGGCCGGTCGACCGGGAACAGCAGGAAAGACAGGCCGTCGCCCGGCAGGTCGGCGAAGCCGTCCTTCGGGAACCAGACCGTGTCGGGCAGGCCGACCAGGACCGGCTCGTCCGGCTGGATCAGCGGCAGCGCCCGGAAGATCGCGTCGCACAGGCCGGAGGGCTGCGGCTGCACCACATAGGCGGCGGCCGCGCCGCCGTAGTCGCTGCCGTAGTATTCCAGGATATCCGATTTGCCGGGGGCGATGACGAAGCAGATCTTGTCCGCCCCCGCCTCGATCATCCGCTCCAGCAGGTACTCGCTGACGGCGCAGGGCCGCTCCTCGCCGCCGTCGATCCGGCTGCCGACCGGCAGCAGCTCCTTGGAAAAAGCCAAGGGCTGGATCCGGCTGCCGCGTCCCGCGGCGGGCACGATGCCCCACATCGGTCAGGCCTCCAGGGCAATGGGTTCGGCCGGCGCCGTCCGGGCCGAGGCGAGCAGCGCCTCCAGCTCGGCGGCCCGGCGGTCGGAGCTGTGCTCGTCCAGC
>NZ_JANX01000158.1 GCF_000767795.1 Inquilinus limosus MP06
AGGGGGAGCGTAAGAGGGCAAGGACGTATAGGAGATCCTCATGCCGCCAGCACCACGCAGGACTCGGGCGGCAGCTCGACCGTCACGGTCTCGCCGGCCGCGATCGGCGGCAGGTCCTTGCGGGCGGCGGCCGCCACCAGCCGGGTGCCGGCGCAGTCGACATAGACTTCGACCGAATTGCCGACGTCGCGCACGAAATCGACAGTGCCCGCCACCCGGTTCGGACCCGCCTCGCCGGCCGGGCGCAGCTGCACCTCCTCCGGCCGCACCAGCAGGGTGGCGCCGGCGCCGGGCTGCAGGCCGCCCAGCCCCTCGGTCGCGGTCAGCACGGCATCGCCCAGGCGCAGGCCGCCGCCATCGACCCGCACCGGCAGCAGGTTGCCGGTGCCGATGAAGTCGGCGACGAAGGCGTTGGCCGGGCGGCGGTAGATCTCCAAGGGCGCGCCGGCCTGCTGGATCCGGCCCTGGCCCATCACCACGATCAGGTCGGCCATGGTCATGGCCTCGCGCTGGTCGTGGGTGACCAGGATGGTGGTCACGCCCAATCGCTGCTGCAGCTGCCGCAGCTCGATCTGCATCGCCTCGCGCAGCTTGGCGTCCAGCGCCGACAGGGGCTCGTCCAGCAGGAACAAGCTGGGGTCGATCGCCAGCGCCCGGGCGATGGCGACACGCTGGCGCTGGCCGCCGGACAGCTGCGAGACATGGCGGTCGGCCACGCCCGGCAGCTGCACCATGGCCAGCAGCTCCTCCGCCCGCTTGCGCTGCGCCGCCTTGTCGGCGCCGCGGATGCGCAGGGCATAGGCGATGTTCTCGCCGACCGTCAGGTGATCGAACAGCGCCAGCGACTGGAACACCATGCCGAAGTTGCGCTTGTGCGTCGGCACCGGGGTGACGTCGCGGCCGTCCAGCAGCAGCTGCCCCTTGGTCGGCGATTCCAGCCCGGCGATGATGCGCAGCAGCGTGGTCTTGCCGCAGCCGGAGGGGCCGAGGAAGCAGACCAGCTTGCCGGCCGGGACGGCCAGGTCGACATCGGTGACGGCGGTGACCCGGCCGTAGTCCTTGGCGATGCCCTGGAGGCGGAGCTCGTGCATGCGGCGCGGGTCCTGTCTCGAAAGGAAGGCCCCGGCCGCGGGCGGCGCGGCCGGGGCGCGCTCTCTATCAGCCGGTGATCATACCCGTCCACTTCTCCGCGACCCAGTCGCCGCGTTCCGTGTACAGCTTGTAGTCCGGAATGATCGGCTTGATGTCGCTGGAGACGGCGGCGAACTCCTCCGCCGACAGGCCCAGGATGTCGCGCGGCACGATCGGCGCGGTGCCGACCTTGCGCGACAGCGTCTCCTGCTGCGCCGGCTGGCACATGTAGTCGATGAAGATTTGCGCCTCTTCCAGCTTCTTCGACGCCTTGCTGACGGCCCAGGAGCCGCGGTCGGACACGCCGCCCTCCTTCGGGAAGGTCGAGCGCACCGGGAAGCCGTCCTTGATCGCGAGGCCGGTGACGTCGTGATAATACTCGCCCATCGGGATCTCGCCCGACTGCAGGGCGTTCTGGAACTGGCCCTCGTCACGGTACCACAGCGACACGTTCGGCTTCAGCTCGGCCAGCTTGGCCAGCACCTTCTCGACGCCCTCGTTGGTCGCCAGGATATCGGTGTTGCCGCCGAAGAAGGTGTGGGCGGTGATCTCCAGCAGGAAGGAGTTGCTGGCCAGGGCCATCAGGCCGAGCTTGCCCTCATTGCCCTTGTCCCACAGCGCCGCCCAGCTGGTGGGCGCGTCCTTGTAGGTCTCGGTGTTGGTCACCAGCGTGATGAACCAGGCCACCGCCGCGACGCCGGCGATGCGGCCGTCATCGTATTTGTTGAGGAATTCGGGGAAGACCTTCGAGACGTTCGGCATCTTGGCCGGGTCCAGCGCCTGCCACAGGCCGGACTTGATGCCGCGCAGCATCGCCACCTGGGCCATCATCGACACGTCGGCCGGGGCCTCGCCGGCATTGGCCGCGGTCTGCAGCTGCACCAGCCAGGCCTCGCCCGTCGGCTCGCCGACGCCCTCGACCTTGATGCCGGTGGCCTTGGTGAAGTCCGGGAAGACGTGCTTGCCGAAGCTCTCCTCGAAATAGCCGCCATAGGTGCCGATCTTGATGCTGCGCTCCTGCGCATGCACGAAGGGCGCCCGGCCGACCGTGGCCAAGGCGGCGCCGGCAGCGGACAGCTTAAGAAGCGTCCGCCGGCTCGGGGAAAAGCGATAGATCTCGCGGGTCATGAAACCTCCTCGTGTTTTCTTATCGTGACGCCAGGGCCGCCGTCAGGCGGCCGGCGACGACCGGGGCCGCGTCGCTGCCGACATTGGCAAAGGCGACGCGCAGGAAACGGTCCTGCCCCGGCCCGAACATGCTGCCCGGCAGGGTCAGCAGATTGTGCTCCAGCGCCAGGAAGCGGGCCACCGCGACCGCGTCCCGGCCGGCGAAGGGATGCTCGAGATAGGCGAAGAAGGCGCCCAGGCTGACCAGCCGCCAGCCTTCGAGCTGCGACAAGGCGGTGCGGAACACGGTCGCCCGCTCGCGCATCGCCGCGGTGTTGCCTTGCACCCAGCCGCCCAGCCGCTCGAGGCCGAACAGCGCCGCCTCCTGCCCGATGCGGGGGGCGCAGATGGCGACGCAGTCCATCGCCTTCTCGACCTGCGCCATCAGCGCCGGCCCGGCGGTGATGGACCCGACGCGGTGCCCGGTGATCGCGAAGACCTTGGAGAAGCTGTAGAGATGCACCACGGTCGACGCCCAGTCCGGATCCTCGAACAGGTCGTGCGGCCGGGCGTCGGTCGGCAGGAAGTCGATATAGGTCTCGTCCAGCACCAGGGCGATGCCGCGGCGCTTGGCGAGATCGTAAAAGGCGCGCAGCGTCTGGGCCGGATAGATCGCGCCGGTCGGGTTGTTCGGCGTCACCAGCACGATGGCGCGGGTGCGGTCGGTGATCAGCCTGGCCACCTCCTCGACATCCGGCACGCCGCCGTCATCCGGCCGGAAGGCCGGGTGCAGCGCCTCGATGCCCGTCGCGTCCAGCCACATGCGATGGTTGAAGTAGTAGGGCACCGGCAGCACCACCTGGTCGCCGGGCCGGGCCAGCGCCGCCATGGCCAGGCAGAAGGCCTGGTTGCAGCCGGCGGTGATCGCCACGTTCTCCGGGCCGATGGTGCCGCCATAGTAGCGGGCGAAACGCGCCGCCAGCGCCGCGCGCAGCTCGGGCACGCCCAGGATGGCGGTGTAGCGGTGCATGGCGGGGTCGCGCAGCCGTTCCGCCAGATAGGCGGTCAGCGCCTCCGGCGGGGCGTAGCCCGGCACGGCCTGGGCCAGGTCGATCAGCGGCCGGTCGGCCGGAAAGCTGCGGCCCGCGACCCAGCGCTGAGCCTCGGCGATCGGCGGCGCGGCGACCGCGGCGAGAAGCGGATTGAGCGTGAGCATGGCCCTGATTACACCGGATCGCGCTTCAGCGGCATGGTCATGCAGTGGATGCTGCCGCCGCCGGCCGCCAGCAGGTCCAGCTCCGGCTCCAGCACCGTCAGCCCTTCGGCCCGCAGCGCGGCGTTCACCCGGGCGCTGTGCTTCGGCGACAGCACCCGGTCGCGGCCCAGCGCCAGCAGGTTGCAGCCCATCGACATCACCTCCTTGTAGGTGACGGGGATCAGCCTGATCCCGTGCACCTTGAGCCAGTCCAGCAGCCCGTCATCCAGCACGTCGGTGCAGGCCACGGCCAGCCCGTCGGCGGCCATGCAGAAGATCACGTCGAGATGCAGGAAATGCTCGGGGAAGGGCTCGACCCGCGCCTCCCAGCCCTCGGCCTCGAACCAGCGGGCGAACTGCCGGGCGCCGGCCTCGTTGGTGCGCTCGCCGGAGCTGCCGATCAGCACCAGCCCGGGGCGGATGATGTGGATGTCGCCGCCTTCCAGCGTGCCGTCGGTGGAATAGCGCCAGACGCCGCCATGCTGCTGGTAGAAGTCGATGACGGAGGCGTATTCGCCCCGGCGCTGCGGCCGGAACAGCTGGGTCACCACCGGGCCCCAGGGCGTCACCTGGCTCGAATCCCGTGTGTAGACCTGATAGGGCAGGTGCGGCTCGGTCTTCAGGTAGTGGCAGGTGACGCCGGCGGTCTCCAGCGCGTCGACCATCTGCCGGTACTGGCCCTGCACCCGCTGGTGGTCGTAGGCCGACCCGGCTTCCAGCGTGGCCCGGGCGATGCTGTTGGTCGGCTGCCAGGCATAGTGCTCCGGCGTCGCCAGCAGCACGTCGCGCAGCACGCCGGTCTCGGAATCCAGGGTCCAGGTCACGCGAAGCCTCACATGTTTCGTTGCCGGAAGGATGGCAAATGTCGCGGGCCTGAAAAATAGCGGCGGCGCGACGTTCACTTCGCAGTTTCTCGATGTAATCTCGTCGCCATGAAGAACGTATCCGACGTCGATCTCAGGCTGCTGCGCATCTTCGTCGCCGTGGCCGATGCCGGCGGCTTCGCTGCGGCGCAGGCGGCGCTGAATCTCGGCGCCTCCACCGTGTCGACGCAGATGGCGCATCTCGAGCGACGGCTCGGCGCCCGGCTGTGCGAGCGCGGGCGCTCCGGCTTCCGGCTGACCGAGAAGGGCCGGGCGGTCTACGATTCGGCGCGCCGGCTGCTGGAGGCGGTGGAGGGTTTCCGGACCGAGGCCCTGGCCCTGGACGCCCGGCTGGCGGGCGACCTGCGCCTCGGGCTGGTCGACGCCACGGCGGGCGATCCGGGGTCGCCGGTGATCGACGGCCTGCGCCGCTTCGGCACCCGCGACCACCGGGTGCACCTGCATCTGGCGATCGACACGCCGGCGCGGCTGGAGCAGCGGCTGCTGGATGGGCAGCTGGACTTGGTCGTCAGCGCCTTCCCGCGCCACATCGCCGGGCTGGTCTACACGCCGCTCTACCGCGAGCGGCAGGTGTGCTACTGCGGCGCCGGTCACCGGCTGTTCGGCGCGCCGGACAGCCCGGACCTGCTGGCCGAGATGCGGCGCGAGCGGCTGATCACGCGCGGCTACTGGAATCTCGGCGACCTGGAGCGGCTGGGCCTGTCCGAGGCCTCGGCCTCGGCCACGGTGGACTGCATGGAGGCGCAGGCGATCCTGATCCTGTCCGGCGGCTATATCGGCTTCCTGCCGACCCATTACGCGGCGCCATGGCAGGCGGCGGGCCGGCTGTACCAACTGCTGCCGGGCCTGCTGGGGTATGACGCGCCGTTCGAGATCGTGACCCGCAAGGGCGCCACCGTCTCCCGCGCGGCGCAGCTGCTGATCCAGGACCTGCAGGCGTCGCGGTCCCCTGTCGCGGAGCCCGCGCCGCGCGCTTAAGCTTGCCCCGTTCCGGCCCGCGAAGGCGGCCGGAAAGGGGACATTTGTTTAATGTTTCGCACACTTGTCAATTTGTCTGATAAATCCGATAGTGCCGCCGCCGGACGCGATTCCGGACAGAATATTGCGGGAGGATCGGTTCATGCATGGTGTGAGAAACTGGGCGCTGGCGGCGCTCCTGTGCGGCGTCGCCGCGGTTCCGGCCCATGCGGCGGACGGGGTCGCCACCGGCGACACCTCGGGCAAGAAGATCGCGCTCAGCAACAACTACGCCGGCAATTCCTGGCGCCAGGCGATGCTGAAGAGCTGGGACGAGGTCGGCAAGGCGGCGGTCGAAAAGAAGCTGGTGGCCGAGGCCCCGGCCTTCACCACCGCCGACAACTCGCCGACCGACCAGGCGGCGCAGATCCAGAACATGATCCTGCAGGGCTATGACGCGATCGTGATCGACGCGGCGTCGCCGACCGCGGTCAACGGCGCGGTGAAGGAGGCCTGCGACGCCGGCATCGTCGTCGTCTCCTTCGACGGCATCGTCACCGAGCCCTGCGCCTGGCGCATCGCCATCGATTTCGAGGGCATGGGCAAGGCCCAGATGGACTACCTGGCCACCCGGATGAAGGGCGGCAAGCTGCTGGAGATCCGCGGCCTGGCCGGCGTCTTCGTCGACGACGAGATCCACAAGGGCATCGAGGCCGGGGTGAAGGCGCATCCGGGCTTCACCATCGCCGGCTCGGTGCATGGCGACTGGACCCAGACGGTGGCGCAGCGCGAGGTCGCCGGCATCCTGCCGACCCTGCCGGAGATCGACGCGGTGGTGACCCAGGGCGGCGACGGCTACGGCGCGGCCCAGGCCTTCCAGGCCGCCGGGCGCAAGGTGCCCCTGATCATCATGGGCAACCGCTACGAGGAGCTGAAGTGGTGGAAGGAGCAGACCGCCAGCGGCTATGAGACGATGAGCCTGTCGATCGCCCCGGGCTCGGCCCAGGTCGCCTTCTGGGTGGCGCAGCAGATCCTGGCCGGCAAGGACGTGCCGAAGGAGCTGCGGCTGCCGACCGTGGTGGTGGAGCAGGCCAAGCTCGACTACTGGCTGGCCCACACGCCGGAGGGCGGCGTCACCAACGCCACCTACCCGCAGGACTGGACGGTCAAGCTGATCGACGCCATCGTCGGCGGGAAAGAGCTGCCGGCGACGCCGACGGAAGGATGAGCGGGCTGTTCCGGCTGATGGTTCCGACTGCAGCTTTCTTAGTCCCCCCTCCCTTGCGGGAGGGGTTGGGGAGGGGGTTCGCGCCGCCTGAGCGATGCCATGTCGCGCATCGGCTCGTCGATGCGACCTCAACCTCCACGCTGCCGGTGCCTTGCCTCGACAACCCCCTCCCCTACCCCCCTCCCGCAAGGGGAGGGGGGACTCCATAGGGAAAGATCCGTCACCCGGGGCTTCCGTATGACCGCTGTACCGATCGTCGACTTCGCCGGGGTGGCCAAGAGCTTCGGGGCGGTCCGGGCGCTGGGCGGGGTCGACCTCGCCGTGGCGCCTGGCGAATGCCTCGGCCTGGCCGGGCACAACGGCGCCGGCAAGTCGACGCTGATGAACGTGCTGGCCGGCACCCTGGCGCCGGACCAGGGGCGGCTGACCGTGCTGGGCGAGGACCGCACCGGCCGCTACGCCATCGGCCCGGCCCAGGCGCTGGGCATCCGCTGCGTGTTCCAGGAGCTGTCGCTCTGCCCCAACCTGACGGTGGCGGAGAATGCGCGGATCACCCATCCCGGCCTGACCGGCCCGGGCTGGCGCCGTCGCGCCGGCGACCTGATCATCGGCACGCTCGACCGCATCTTCCCCGGCCACGGCATCGCGCCGGAGGCCGAGGTGGCGGACCTGTCGATCGGCCGGCGCCAGATGGTCGAGATCGCCCGCGCCTTCAGCGTCACCGATGCGCCGCTGCATCTCGTCATCCTGGACGAGCCGACCTCCTCGCTCGATGCCGTCGCCGCCGGGCAACTGCTGGACTATGTCCGCCGGCGGGTGGCCGAGGGGCTGTCGGTGATCCTGATCACCCATATCCTGGGCGAGCTCCTGTCCACCGCCGGCCGCATCGTGGTGATGCGCGACGGCCGCGTCGTCGGCGCCTGGAAGTCCGGCGAGATCGACAAGCCCGGCCTGGTCGCCGCCATGGGCCATGCCGCCTCCGCCGCCGCCGAGGCCCGGGCGGAGGTCGACCGGTCGGCGCCGGTGCGGGTGCGCGTGCCCGCCGCCCCCGGAACGGGGCTGGAGCTTGTGGCGCGCGAGGGCGAGATCATCGGCCTCGCCGGCCTGGCCGGGCATGGCCAGAGCCGGCTGCTGCAGCGGGTCTATGACGCTGCCGGCGGATCGCGCTTCGGCATCCGCCGCGGCGGGGCGGAGGTGCGCGGCCGTGTCGCCTTCGTCGCCGGCGACCGCCAGACCGAGGGCGTGTTCCCGCTGTGGTCGATCGAGCGCAACATCACCATCCGGTCGCTGGCGGCGCTGCGCCGCGGCGGCCTGATCTCCCCCGCCGCCGAAGCGGCGCTGGGGCGGGAGTGGAAGGAGCGGATCGGCATCCGCGCCCCCGATTTGTCCGGCGGGATCCTGACCCTGTCCGGCGGCAACCAGCAGAAGGCGCTGTTCGCCCGGGCGCTGGGCTGCGATGCCGACGCCGTGCTGATGGACGACCCGATGCGCGGCGTCGATGTCGGCACCAAGCACGAGGTTTACGGCCTGATCCGGGCCCAGGCGCAGCAGGGCCGCAGCTTCCTCTGGTACACGACGGAGATGGAGGAGCTGGAGCACTGCGACCACGTCTATGTGTTCCGCAACAACCGCATCGTCGCCGATCTCAGCCGGTCGCAGCTGACCGAATCCGCCGTCCTTCAGGCCTCCTTCGCGGAGGAAGAGCGCCGCGCCTCATGACAGACCTTGCTTTACCCCGTCCGCGGCAATCCTGGACCGCGCCGCTGACCCGCGCCTCGACCTGGCGGGCGCTGCTGCCCTTCCTGTCGCTGGTCGCGATCCTGGTGCCGATCTTCCTGATCAACCCGAGGACGATGAGCTATCTCGGGCTGAACCTGATGCTCGGCCTGGCGATCCCGATCATGTTCGCCACCCTGGCGCAGATGTGCATGCTGACGGTCAACGACCTCGACCTCGGCATCGGCGCCTATGTCGGCTTCGTCACCTGCGTCGCCGCCACCTGGCTGGTCGACACGCCGCTGCTCGGCATCGCCGTGCTGGCCGGCGGCGTCCTGGCCTATGCCGCGGCCGGCGCGCTGATCCACTGGCGCAACGTGCCGTCGCTGGTGGTGACGCTGGGCATGAGCTTCGTCTGGCTCGGCCTCGCCATCCTGGTGCTGCCCTCGCCGGGCGGCGCCAGCCCGGCCTGGCTGCGCGCGGCGATGGGCTGGAAGCCGCCCTATGTGCCGCTGCCGATCCTGGTCGCGGTCGCGCTGGCCGCGCTGGTGCATCTGTTCCTGATGCGCTCGGCCCTCGGCTCGGTGCTGCGCGGCGCCGGCGGCAACCCGAAGGCGATCGCCCGGGCCGGCTGGTCGCTGCTCAAGATCCGGGTCGGGCTCTACGCCCTGGCCGGGGTGTTCGGGCTGCTGTCCGGCCTGTCGCTGCTCGGTCTTTCGACCTCCGGCGACGCCAACATCGCCCAGCGCTACACCCTGCTGTCGATCGCCGGGGCCATCCTCGGCGGCTGCGACTTCGTCGGCGGCCGGGTGTCGCCGGTCGGGGCGGTGACGGGTGCCCTGGTGCTGACCCTGGCCGGGTCGCTCCTGACCTTCATGCGGATCTCGCCCGACTGGCAGATCGGCGCCCAGGGCGCGATCCTGATCATCGTCCTGGCCTTGCGAGCCCTGACCAGCCGGAGGCGGCCGCGATGACCCGAGTTTCGGCGTGGACGTCCGACCGGCCCTGGCTGTGGTCCTGGGCCGGTGCCGTGCTGCTGTGGCTGGCGGTGGTGGCCATCGCGGCGGGCGAGGGCGCGGGGCAGGTTCTGACCGCCGCCCTCAGCTTCGGCGTGTTCTTCGTCGTCGTCGCCATCGGCCAGATGTTCGTGATCGCGATGGGGCCGGGCAATATCGACCTGTCGATCCCGTCCAACATCGCCCTGTCCGGCTCGGTCGCCATGATCGTGATGGCCGGGCAGGACGGCATGATCCTGCCGGGGCTGGCCGCGGCGCTGGCGTCGGGGCTCATCGTCGGCATCGCCAACTGGGCGCTGATCCGCGGCTTCGCGATGCCGCCGATCATCGCCACCCTGTCCTCCAGCCTGGTGTTCCAGTCGGTCGCCATCGCCTATGGCCGCGGCCTGCGCATCGCGCCGCCCGACGGCTTCGCCGCCTTCACCACGATGCAGGTGTGGGGCGTGCCGGTGATGGCGGTGGCCGGCTTCGCCCTGGCCGCGATCATGGCGGTGGTGCTGCAGCGGACGATCTACGGCCGGTCGGTTCTGGCGGTCGGGCAGAACCCGCGCGCCGCCCACCTCGCCGGGGTGAAGGTCGAGCGCACGCGGTTTCTCACCTACGCCCTGTCCGGCGGCTTCGCCGGGCTGGCCGGGGCGCTGATGGCGGGGTATTTCGGCGGCGCCTCGCTCGACATGGGCAAGGACTACCTGCTGAACTCGATCGCCGTGGTGGTGATCGGCGGCACCAGCGTCGCCGGCGGCCGGGCCAACCTGCCCGGGCTGTGGGGCGCGTCGCTGTTCCTGTTCCTGCTGGTGACGATGCTGAACGCGCTCGGCACCGGAACCGGGTTGCGGCTGGTGCTGACCGGCCTGATCATCATCGCCGTGATCGTTGCGGCGGGCGGCGAGAAGACGCGCTGAGACGAGGAGATCCCTTTGGCCAACCACAAGATCGCCGTTATCGGCCTCGGCAAGATCACGCAGGACCAGCACCTGCCGGTGATCGACAAGAGCGGTTCCTTCGAGCTGGCGGCCGTGGTCAGCACCCGCGGCCTGAGCCATGGCGGCGTGCCGAGCTACCGCACCCCGGCCGAGCTCTACGCCGCCCGGCCGGATATCGGCATCGTCGCGGTCAACACCCCGCCGGAGGTGCGCCACGGCCTCGCCCGCGAGGCGCTCTTGGCCGGCAAGGACGTGCTGCTGGAGAAGCCGCCGGCGGCGACGCTGACCGAGCTGGCCGATCTCGAGGCGACGGCCGCCGCCCAGGGCCGGGTGCTGTTCGCCACCTGGCATTCGCGCTTCAACCCGGCGGTGGAGGCGGCACGGGAGCTGCTGGCCGCGGGCGTCCGCTCGGTGAAGATCGAGTGGCGCGAGGACGTCCGCAAATGGCATCCGGGGCAGGACTGGGTGTGGGCGCCGGGCGGCTTCGGCGTGTTCGACCCCGGCATCAACGCCCTGTCGATCTTCACCCGGATCCTGCCCTTCACCCCCTTCGTCCGCAGCGCCGAACTGACCTACCCGGCCAACCGGCAGACGCCGATCGCGGCGCAGCTCGTCTTCGGCAGCACCGATCCCGGGGCGCCCACCCTGACCGCCGATTTCGACTGGCGCGAGCAGGGCGACGAGAAGTGGCACATGACGATCGAGACCGCCGACGGCCGGTCTGCCCGGCTGTTCAAGGGCGGCTGCGCGCTGTCGGTCGGCGGCACCGTGGTGGCCGAGGCGCCGAGCGAGGAGTATGAGCGGATCTACGCGCATTTCGCCGATCTGCTCGCCGCCCGCCGCAGCGACGTCGACGGCGCGCCCCTGCGCTTGGTCGCGGATGCGATGCTGGTCGGCAAGCGGGTGAGCACCGATCCGTTCGAGTGGTGAACGCCCAACCCGCCCTTCTACTCTCCCCCTCCCCTTGCGGGAGGGGTAGGGGGAGGGGGTGTCGATGACGGGAGCCGGCGGGCCGGGACGATCGCCCAACATCGATCCCAGCGGCGCCAAAC
>NZ_JANX01000159.1 GCF_000767795.1 Inquilinus limosus MP06
CCGGCCTGCTGTCGGGCAGCGACCGCTGGGGGCCGGAATGGAGCCGCGTCGCCCCCGGCATCGCCACCGCCACGGCGCTGCACGACCGCGAGGCGCTGTGCGGCCTGGGCCTGATGACGCCGTGGTGGGACCTGCCCGGCTACACCACCCTGCACCGCGACGTGCCGGTGTTCTGGTTCGGCGACGACACGCGCCGGTTGTGGCGCTCGGCCCCGTCCTTCAACTATGTGATGGCGCGGCCGGAGCAGATGCCGCCGGGCACCGGCTACCGGCTGGAGAGCTGCCCGAGCGAGATCTGCCTGTACCGCCGTCCGGGGCAGTGCGCGGCGCCCCGCGATATCGGGGTCAGCGGGGCGATGGCCGAGCGCGGCAACTGAGTCCGGGCGCCCCGATGCGGCCCGACTCTCCGCTTGAGACTCGGACCGGGCTGGTCTAAAGCAACGCGGCGGCGGGATCGGCCCGCCGTTCCCGTTTCTCGCACTGGCCCATCCCAGCCGGGTCCGGCTGACAGGAAATCACCGTCGCATGTTCAATTTCTTCGGTTTCCTTTCCGCCGACATCGCCATCGACCTGGGCACGGCCAACACGCTGGTCTACGTCAAGGGCCGGGGCATCGTGCTGAACGAGCCGTCGGTCGTGGCGATCCAGACCCATCGCGGCAAGAAGCAGGTCCTGGCGGTCGGCGACGAGGCCAAGCTGATGCTGGGCCGCACCCCGGGCAGCATCATCGCCATCCGCCCCCTCCGCGACGGCGTCATCGCCGATTTCGAGGTGGCGGAGGAGATGATCAAGCATTTCATCCGCAAGGTCACCAACCGGCGCAGCTTCGCGGCGCCGGAGATGATCATCTGCGTGCCCTCGGGGTCGACCGCGGTCGAGCGCCGGGCGATCCAGGAATCGGCCGAGAGCGCCGGCGCCCGCCGGGTCCGCCTGATCGAGGAGCCAATGGCGGCGGCGATCGGCGCCGGCCTGCCGGTGACCCAGCCGACCGGCAGCATGATCGTCGACATCGGCGGCGGCACCACCGAGGTGGCAGTGCTGTCGCTGGGTGGAATCGTCTATTCCCGCTCGGTGCGCGTCGGCGGCGACAAGATGGACGAGGCGATCATCGCCTATATCCGCCGCAACCATAACCTCCTGATCGGCGAGGGCTCGGCCGAGCGGATCAAGAAGGAGATCGGCTCCGCCGCCCCGCCGGAGGACGGCGAGGGCCGCTACATGGAGATCCGCGGCCGCGACCTGCTGAACGGCGTGCCGAAGGAGCTCTTGATCTCCGAGCGCCAGATCGCCGAGAGCCTGGCCGAGCCGATCAGCCAGATCGTCGAGGCCGTGAAAGTGGCGCTGGAGCACACGGCGCCGGAGCTGGCGGCCGACATCGTCGACAAGGGCATCGTCCTGACCGGCGGCGGCTCGCTGCTGGGCAATCTCGACCTGGTGCTGCGGCACGCCACCGGCCTGCCGGTGTCGATCGCCGACGACCCGCTGTCCTGCGTCGCGCTGGGCACGGGCCGGGCGCTGGAGGAGCGATCGCTGCAGGCGGTCCTCATCAGTGCTTACTGAGATCTGAAAGCGGCGTTATTGTAAGGGCATAGCGGGGTGTGGCGAGGCGCCCCGCTGCAACCGTTGGCGACGGACGGAACATGCGGGTGATGCAACGGAGCAGACCGGCGGTTCGCATCGCGGCAGTCAGGGCCGTCGCTCACCGATTCTCCTTCGGCCTCCTGCTGTTCGCCGCCGTCAGCCTGCTGATGGTCGGCAAGATCGACGCGGTGCTGCTGGACGGCGTCCGCGCCCGCGTGGTCGACGCCGTGGCCCCGATCCTCGACGCCATGTCGCGCCCGGCGGCCAGCGTCGCCCGGCTGGTCACCGAGGTCCAGAGCCTGTCCGACATCCGCGGCGAGAACGCCCGGCTGCGGCAGGAGCTGTCGACGCTGCGCCAGTACCAGGACGTCGCGTTCCGGCTGGAGGCCGAGAACCTGACCCTGCGCAACCTGCTGAACTACACGCCGGATTCGGCCCATTCCTTTCTCACCGCCCGGGTGGTGGCCGACAATGGCGGCGCCTTCGTGCGCAGCCTGACGATCAATCTCGGCTCCGTGAACGGCATCCGCGACGGCCAGGCCGTGCTCGGCGGCCGCGGCCTGATCGGCCGGATCGTCGAGACCGGCGACCATTCCGCCCGGGTGCTGCTGATCACCGACCTCAACGCCCGCATCCCGGTGACGATCGAGCGCACCCAGCAGCGCGCGGTGGTCGGCGGCGACAACACCGACCGGCCGCGCCTCCTGTATCTGCCGCCGGACGCCTCGATCCGCATCGGCGACCGCATCGTCACCTCCGGCGCCGGCGGCATGTTCCCGGCCGGCCTGCCGGTCGGCGTCGTCGCCGCGGCGCAGGACGCCACCATCCGGATCCAGCCGATCGAGCCGCTCGAGGCCATCCCCTACGTCAAGGTCGTCGATTTCCGCACGCTCGATCCCGGCATGGCGATGCAGCCCGTGCCCGGCTTCGCGCAATGACCGGGGACCTGCTGCACAAGCTCGACCTCGCCGCCCGCCACGCCGCCCCCGGGGCCGTGACGCTGATCCTGGTGCTGGTCGGCGTCACCCCGACGCAGCTGCCCTACTACAGCAGCATCGCGCCGCTGCTGCCGCTGGCCTCGGTCTATTACTGGGGCGTGTACCGGCCGGACCTGATGCCGATGTGGCTGCTGTTCCTGGTCGGCCTGCTGCACGACGCGCTGACCGATTCGCCGATCGGTCTGCACGCCGCGATCCTGCTCCTGTGCCAGTGGGTGCTGTTGCGCCAGCGCCGCTTCCTGGCCGGGCGGCCCTTCGTGGTGCTGTGGCTGGGTTTCGCCGTGCTGGCTGCCGCCGTCACCCTGGTCGAATGGATCGGCGTCGGCCTCTACGACGTCGCCATCGTGCCGCCGCGGCCGCTGCTGATCCGGCTGGTCGTGACCATCGCCCTGTTCCCGCCGCTGGCCTGGCTGTTCATCCAGGTGCATCGCGGCTTCCTGCGGGCGGCGGACTGATGGACCGCGACGCCGATCGCTCGCGCGGCTTCACCCGCCGCGCCCTGGCCCTCGGCGGGCTGAAGCTCGGCCTGCTCGGCGTGCTGGGCGGGCGGCTCTACTACCTCCAGGTCGAGGAGAGCGACCGCTACAAGGTCCTGGCCGAATCGAACCGCATCAACATGCGGCTCCTGGCCCCATCGCGCGGCCTGATCACCGATCGCTTCGGTGCCCAGATGGCGGTGAACGACCAGAACTTCCGCGTCGTGCTGGTGGCGGAGGAGGCGAAGGACATCCAGGGCGTGCTCGGCCGGCTGGGGCGGAACGTGCCGCTGACCGACGCCGACCTGGCCCGCATCATCCGCGACGTGAAGCGCCGCCGCGCCTTCGTGCCGGTGACGGTGAAGGAGAACCTGAGCTGGGAGCAGGTCTCCTGGATCGACGTGAACGGGCCGGAGCTGCCGGGCCTGTCGATCGAGGTCGGCGAATCCCGCCGCTATCCCTTCGGCGTCGAGATGGCCCATGTCATCGGCTATGTCGGCGCCGTGGCCGAGGCCGACCTGACCGGGGAGCCGGTGCTGAGCCTGCCAGGCTTCCGCATCGGCAAGTCGGGGATCGAGCGGCAGTACGAGACCGATCTGCGCGGCGTCGCCGGGTCGAGCCAGGTCGAGGTCAACGCCGTCGGCCGGGTGATCCGCGAGCTGAACCGCGACGAGGGCAAGCCGGGCCAGGAGGTCCGCCTGACCATCGATTTCGAGCTGCAGCGCTACGTCATGGAGCGGCTGAAGACCGAGTTCAGCGCCGCCGCCGTGATCATGGACGTGCACAGCGGCGACGTGCTGGCCATGGCCTCGCACCCGTCCTACGACGCCAACCTGTTCCCGAACGGCATCAGCACGGCCGATTGGCGCCGCCTGGTCGAGGATCCCTACGGCATCCTCAACAACAAAGTGATCAACGGCCAGTACCCGCCGGGCTCGACCTTCAAGATCGCGGTGGCGGCGACGGCGCTGGAGGCGGGGGTGACCACGCCGGACCAGCGCGTGTTCTGCCCCGGCTATGTCGATCTCGGCGACCACCGCTTCCACTGTTGGAAGCGCGGCGGCCATGGCAGCCTGAACGTGGTCGACGCCATGGCCCAGTCCTGCGACGTCTATTTCTACGAGATGGCGCGGCGGCTGGGGATCGACCGGCTGGCCGAGGGCGCGCGCAAGTTCGGCATCGGCCAGAAGCTCGGCGTCGACCTGCCGAATGAGCGGCCGGGGCTGATGCCGGACAAGGCCTGGAAGGAGGGCACGATGGGCACCTCCTGGCAGATGGGCGAATCGCTGATCGCGGGCATCGGCCAGGGCTATGTGCTGGCGACGCCCCTGCAGCTCGCCACCATGACCGCGCGGCTGGTCAATGGCGGCAAGGCGGTGGTGCCGCGGCTGGTGATGGCGGTCGGCGGCCAGGACATGCCGGAGGTGCCGGACGCGCCGCCGATCGGCGTCGCCAAGAGCCATATCGACACGGTGATCGAGGGCACCGTGGCGGTGATGACCCGCGGCACCGGCAAGCGGTCGCAGATCAAGCAGAAGGGCATGGAGATGGGCGGCAAGAGCGGCACCAGCCAGGTCCGCCGCATCACCATGGCCGAGCGCGCCGCCGGCGTGAACCCGGACAACTGGCCGTGGAACCAGCGCCACCACGCCTGGTTCGTCGCCTACGCCCCGGTCGGCGCGCCGCGCTACGCCTGCTCGGTGATCGTCGAGCATGGCGGCGGCGGCAGCGAATACGCGGCCCCGATCGCCCGCGACATCCTGCTGGAATGCCAGCAGCGCGAGTCCGGCCGGCGCCTCCTGTCGGCCGCCCCGGGAGACGGATCCGACAAAGGTTGAGACTTTCGTGAAGAAAGGGTTGCAACCCGTCCGGCCGTTGGCTATATCACCGGCCGTCCCGAGCGAACGGGCGCATAGCTCAGTTGGTAGAGCAGCTGACTCTTAATCAGCGGGTCCTAGGTTCGAGCCCTAGTGCGCCCACCAGTTCGCAGGATGGAAAGAGCAGGCCCGCTTCGGCGGGCCTTTCTTTTGCCCGCGAGCCGGCCAGGCAACCCGGGTGACGACGCCGGTGCCCATGACCGGCGCCTTCTCACCCCTCCCTTACAATCCGCTGCAGCATGTCCCGGAACCGGGCGGTCTCCTCGACGGTCAGCGGCCGGGCGGCGAGGGGGCCGGAATAGACCTCGTCGCGGCGCTCCGGCGGCAGGGTCATCGACCGCCAGCTGGAGGCGGCGCCGGTGGCCAGGCGGCGCGACAGGAAGCTGCAGCCGCGGCGGAAGAAATCGGCCTCCCAGTCGTCGAAGGGCTGGTCCAGCCGCTCCAGATAGCGGGCAGCCCATTCGGCGATCTCGGAACGCGGCGCGCGGGGCTGGCCTCCGGCCATGGGTCTCGACCTCCGACTCCGATGCAGGCTTGTCGGCCGAAGCCTGCTTGCGTCCCGGGATAGGACAGCGGTCGTTATTCCTTCGTGAATTCCGCCCGGCCGGAGCGCCGGGCGCCGATCTGCAGCGCCGCCTCGATCCGCTGCAGCCGGGACAGGGCCGAGGCCAGGCCGGCGCAGAGCAGCCACAGCACCAGCCCGGCGACCACGGCGCCGCCGCCCATGGTCCAGGCCTCGGTCCGCAACTGCCGGCCCAGCCCGGGCCCGTCGCCGATCATGTCGGCCAGCGCCGAGATGCGGGCATCCGGTGCCGCCAGCATGTCGGCCGGCCGGTCGGGGATCAGGGCGGAAACCTGGCCGAGCAGGTTGGCGGTGCCGATCAGCCGGGCGGCCAGGACATAGCCGGCCAGGAGGCCGGCGACGAAGAGGAGGATGCCGAGGGCGTGCAGCGCGACCGCGAGGCCGGGCATGCGCTGGCTGTCCGGGTCGCGGCTGGTCAGCGGGCGTCGGTCCCTGGAGGCCTGGAGCATGCATCCCCTCGCGCGATCCGGGAGGGCCGGCGGCCGGGCCCGACGGGAACCCCCGGATCGCCTCGATCTTATGCCGGCGCGCCGGTGGAGGCGAGAGGCGCCGCCGGCCTTTCTCAGAGGCCGTTTTGAAACTCGCTGCGACGAGTCAGCTGGCGTGGTTTTCGAGAACCGGAGCGCAGCGGACGAAAGGTCCGTGAGCACCGGAAGCGGAGAAAATCACGTCAGATGGCCGTCGCAGGTGAGTTTCGGGACGCCTCTCAGGCGATGGCGGGCACCGGCGTCGGTTGCACCGCGTAGCCGACATAGAGCGGGTGCTTGGGCGACCCGTCGGCGGTGATGGCCAAGGCGTGCGGCACCGTTCCGGCCTCGCCCAGCATCCGCAGCAGCGCACGGCCCCAGCCGGGGCGCACGGCGTCGCAGTGCCGGCCCCAGCCGCAGACCACCAGCGCCGCCGCCCGGGCGGCCTGGACGATCGCCTCGGGGTTGCCGGGGCCGACCGGATCGGCCTCGGCGTAGAGCGCCTTGGGGTCGGTCGAGCGCAGGGCGAAGGCGTTGGTGACGATCAGCCCGCCATAGCCCATCGCTCGGGCCCGGCGCTCGCAGCGCTCGACCGTCGGGTCGTTCTTGATCTCGTCGGCGGTGGACGGATTCAGCAACAGGAAGTTGGCCGGCGGCACCGCCGGGTCCCAGCGCCGCCACAGCAGGGTGCGATAGCGGCCGCAGTCGCTGAAGACGGCGCCGCGATCGGTGAACAGGTCGGGCTGGGCCATTCCGGTCTCCGGTCGGGATCGGCCGTTCTTAGCCCAGCCCCACGGCGGCGTCGCGCCCAATCACGCCGGGCGGGGCACGACGCCATGCCCGGCAGTGCGGCTTCCTAGGAAAAAAGACCTTGTCCTGTCATATGCACTTCACATGCAGGCCCTAAGCTCGACGCGATACTCGGTCTCATCGGACTGAAGCGGAAGCAGGAGAAGCGTGTCACATGGTGAAGATCGACGCCGCGACTAACCCTTCAGGCCCAAGCAAGGCCAAGTCGGAGACGGACCCAGAAACCGTCAATGCCTGGGAAGAGGCCAAGAAAGCCGCCCGGGATGCGGGAATACTGTGGGAACGGCCGAAGGGTGACAGTCGCTCGGCACAGGACATCATCAACGACACGCCGCTGCTGCGCGACCTGGGGAACCAGAGCGGCGTCAGGGACATGCTGGAAAAACGGGTCGGCGACATCGATACGGATGCCGACGCCGCGTTCCGGGCGGTGCAGATCCTGCAGCATGTCGAGAAGTTCGACGAGGACGGCAACCGGATCGCCGGCAACAACGTCGACAACGGCCGCGTCGACGGCTTCACCAAGGGCGGCGACGCCCGGCACGGCACCGAAGCCGGCCGCCTGCAGGATTTCGGCAAATACGGCTTCGACAACCTGAAGGGCAAGCTGGAGACCCCGGCCTCGGCCGGCGACAACAGCGAGGCTCGCGCGCAGGCCGAGAAGGTGGGCATCAAGTGGGAGCTGCCGGACGGCGACAAGCGGTCCGCGCAGGACATCATCGACGGCAATCCGCTGCTGAAGAACCTGGGGAACCAGAGCGGCGTCAAGGACATGCTGAAGGAGCGGGTCGGCGATTTCGAGCACGACGCCGACGCCGCCTACCGGGCGATCCAGGTCCTCGACCGCGTCACGATGATGGACGAGGACGGCAACGCGCTGTCCGGCGACGACGTCGCCAACAGCAGCGTCGACGGTTTCACCAACAGCGGCGAGGCCAGGCACGGCACCGAGGCGGGACGGCTCCAGGATTTCGGCAAATACGGCTTCGAGACCATCAGGGACGTCAAGAAGCCCGAGGATATCGGGGCCTACAAGGATTTCCAGAAGGCCAACCCGGACGCCGACGACGCGTCGAAGAAGATCGCCCTATACGGTGCCATCCTCGGCGAGAATTTCGATGCGATCCGGGGCAAGACCGGCTCGGGCGACACGCTGACGGCCGACGCCCTGAGGAAGTACAAGGACGAGAACCCGCAGATCAGCCAGGAATTCAAGGAAGCGCTGGATTTCTGGTCGCAGCCCGGCGCGTTCGGCACGATCGAGACGGCCCAGGACCCGCTGAAGTTCAAGCCCGACGGCAAGCTCAGCCAGGGCGACATCAAGAACTGGCTGACGAGCCAGGCCTCGAAGGATGCCGCCTCGGCCATCTCGTTCCTGTCCGGCATCGCCGACAGGAACACCGTCTCAGGCGTCGATACCGGCAAGCTGGACAAGGACATCTTCGAGCACCCCGAGAAGCACTCCACGGAAGAGAAGGCTGCGGCCCTACAGGAGCTGCTGACCGCCCAGCAACTGATCACCCAGGGCGCCGCGGCGGGCATGTGGAAGGACGACTATTCCATCGTCAGCATCGCCAACCGCGTGCGCAGCCATCCGGATCCGCAGAAGCTGCTCGAGGACGTCAACGACCACATCGAGACCCTGCAGAGCGACCCTGCGGTCGTGAAGTATCTGGGCGAGAACAGCGCCAAGCAGATCACCAAGCTGCTGGACGACAACAAGGGCCTGAAGGATTCCCTGCAGAAGAGCTATGACAGCGAGATCAAGTCCGGCAAGGCTCTCGACAGCCTGTGGGACGCGAGGACGAAAGACGGCAAGACCGACCAGCAGGCCGTCCTGGCCGAATTCTTCGGGTCGGCGCAGGCGTTCCAGGGCGCCCTGGGCATCAAGGACGCGGCGGATATCCAGAGCGCGGTCAAGAATTCCAAGCACGCCGGCGAGTTCCGTGACTTCTACGAGAAGTCGCTGGCGTCCGGCGACCGCCTGACCGAGCTGCTCAAGACCAATTCCTTCGAGAAGGCGACCAGCGCGTACAGCATGGAGGTGGCGCTGTACAACGCCGCCCTTGACCCCGAATTCACCGGCAAGTTCGACAAGCAGCTGAACGAGAACTTCACCCGCATCGCGCAGGACAACGTCTTCAAGGATGCGTCCTTCGACGACATCAAGGCGGCATTCGGCGTCAATGGCGGCGACGAGCTGGATGAGGCGAAGGTCAAGTCCTACATCGAGCAAGTCGGCAAGGACAATCCGGAACTGTTCATCAACCAGGACGGGACGGTCGCGAAGCCCGACCAGATCCTGACCACCTTCCGGGGCGACTGGGACCTGCTGCGCCAGGGGGCGAAGTCGCTCAACGAGCTCAAGCTGTTCAGCCCGGATTCGTCGGTCAAGGGCGCCGCCGACAAGGGCGTCCTGCACGGCGTCAGCGGGCTGTTCCTGGCCGGCGTCACCATCGCCAAGGGCGCCGGCGGCTCGGGCAAGCTGACCGACCGGCAGATCGTCGACATCACCACCGGCTCGATCCAGACCGCGACGATCATGACGGAGGGCGGCGTCAAGGGCTACCGGGACTATCTGTCGGGCGTGAAGGGCAAGCTGCAGGGCGACCTTCTCGACCATGTCGGCTCGCTGCTCGACGACGTCTCGCCGGAAAGCCAGGCGCTGCAGGACAAGGACAAGCTCACCGACAAGCTGTCCTCCAACCTGGGCAAGTTGGAGCAGGCGGCCAAGGGCCTGGGCGGCATCGTCGGCATCGCCGCCGGCGCCTACGGCATCTTCGACGGCGTCCAGGCGATCCGCAAGGGCGACACGGTCACCGGCGGCATCAGCATCGCCTCGGGCTCGCTGGGGGCGATCGCGGGCCTGGCCTCCGCCGTCGAAGGCGGGCTGGCGCTGTTCGCCCCCAGCGTGGCCCGTCTGATCCCGGCGCTGGCCGGCGGCGTCTTCGGACTGGCCGCGGCCGGCGTCGGCGCGCTGGCGCTGCTCCTTCCGAGCCTGATCGCCGAAGGCAAGCAGCAGAAGCGGGCCGACGATTTCGGAGAGCTGCTCAGCAGCTATCTGACCAAGTACGAGATCGACGGCGTGAAGAACGGCGACATCTGGGACGTCCCGGACGAGGACTGGCCCGACAGCGGCAGCTGACGCCCGCGCAACCGGTCCCCGCCGGCGGATGGCTCGAAGGAGGGGCGGATGCCCCCTCCTGCGCCGGCCGCGGTTGGCCGCGCCTTCAGCCCTGTGGGCCGAGGGCGCGCAGCTGCGCCTCGGCCTGCTCGAGGCCGAGCGACAGCAGCGCCGCGATCTCGTCCTCGCGCAGGCCGCGCTCCAGGGCGCGCCAGCGCAGCTCGCAGCGCCGCACCGCCTCCTCGAGATCGGCCTGGGAATGGATGTCCCGGATCGGACGCATGGGGCGGACGACTCCTCGGAAGCTGGGGCGGACAGGGCTGAGGGGTCGGATTCGGTGCAGCGAATCCAGGGGCATCGTCGCGGCGGGTCTCGCGGCCATCGGTGTCTCGCTGATATGTATTGTTCGTGTTTTGTTCTATACGAGAACGACGCCGGAGTCGAGTCCGGAGACGGCTTCGAAAGGCGAGGGTGGAGCTGAGGCCGCCTCAGAGCAGGCGGCCGGATCCCGCCACGCCGGACCGGCAGCTCGGCCACCGGCGCGACCAGGATCGGCGCCACCAGCTCGCGTAAGCGACGGCGAAGGTTCTGTATCGATTCCCAGCCTAGGACGGAGCGCGTTCGACCAGGTAGAACAGCAGCTTCGGCTTGTAGGGCACGACCGCGACGCTCTTGAACCCGGCATGGCGCAGCAGCGCCGCCAGCTCGACCGAGTTCAGCGCGTTGACCCAGCCGAGCGACCAGCGGTCGCGGCCGATGTTGCGGTCCAGCGGGTGATAGCTCAGCAGGGCGCGGGGCACCGCCATGCGCAACTGCCTCAGGAAGCGCGGCACGTCGTAGAGATATTCCAGCACCCCGAGGCCGAAGGCCATGTCGGCCTCGATTTCGGGGAAGGGCTCGCGGTTCAGGTCGCGGATGATGGTGCGGTCGTCGCGGCGGACGCAGTCCATCGGCAGATAGCTGCAGCCCTCCGGCAGCAGCCCTTCCAGCGCCATGGCGCCGCAGCCGATGTCCAGCACCCGCATGCCGGGGCGGGCGTGGATCGCGGCAGCCCGCGCCCGTTCGGTCCAGCTTTCGAGCTTGCCGACATCCTCCCGCGACCAGCGGTCGATCAGCGTCGACCGCGTCTTCGCCGCCGCGATGGTGGCGCGGCGGCGCTCCTCCGGATCATTGTCCGCGGCCCAGTCCGACACGGCCTGTTCCCCCTTCCGCGACGCGCTCAGCGCCAGCCGGCGCGCCAGCCATAATGCGGGTGCCACCAGCCCCAGCCATAGACCCGATGATAGCGCCAGAGATAGCCGGGCGCCGGAGCGACGCCGACCGGGGCGACATAGACGAC
>NZ_JANX01000160.1 GCF_000767795.1 Inquilinus limosus MP06
CCCGCAAGGGGAGGGGGAGGATAAAAGGGATGGACCAGCCCAGGCGGTGGCGTTCTGAAAAGGTCTCGCAAGCGGGAGAGGTAAAATGGGACGGCGCTTGGCGAACTACTCCGCCGCCTGCCGGCCCTGCCGGCTATGGATGATCTGCCACAGCCTCTGCGGCGTCGCCGGCATGTCGACATGCTCGACCCCGAGCGGCGACAGCGCGTCGACGATGGCATTGATGATCGCCGGCGGCGCGCCGATCGCCCCGGCCTCGCCCGCGCCCTTGATGCCGAGCGGGTTCGTGGTGCAGGGGATCTCGTTGTATTTGAAGTTGACCAGGGGCAGGTCGATCGCCCGCGGCATGGCGTAGTCCATGAAGGAGCCGGACAGCAGCTGTCCGCTCTCCGGGTCGAACACCGCATGCTCCAGCAGCGCCTGGCCGAGGCCCTGGGCGATGCCGCCATGCACCTGGCCGGCCACCATCAGCGGGTTCAGCACCCGGCCGAAATCGTCGACCACCGTGTAGCGCAGGATCTCGACCTCGCCGGTATCGCCGTCGACCTCGAGCTCGACCACATGGGCGCCGTTCGGGAAGGTGGCCGAGGGCGGGGTGAAGCTGCCGCGCTCCTCGAACACGATCTCGCTGTCGCTGGCCGCGTCGGTCTGCGCCGCGATCTCGGCCAGGGTCAGCGCCCGGTCGGTGCCGACCACGGTGAAGCGGCCGTCGACGAAGGCGATGTCGACCGCTGCCGTCTCCATCAGGTCCGCCGCCCGCAACTTGGCCTTGTCCTGGATCTTCAGCGACCCGTCGCGGATCGCGGCGCCGCCCACAGGCACGGAACGCGAGCCGCCGGTGCCGTTGCCGGTGCGCACCAGGTCGGTGTCGCCCTGGACCAGCGTCACCTGGTCGGGGTCGACGCCGAGATGCTCGGCGATGATCTGCTTGTAGGCGGTCTCGTGACCCTGGCCATTGGTCTGGGTGCCGACATAGATCGTCACCTTCCCGTCGCGGCTGACCCGGACATCGGCATTCTCGTCCTCGCCGCCGGCGCAGGCCTCGACATAGGTGGCGATGCCGAGCCCGCGATACTTGCCCTTCTGGGCCGAGTCGCGGCGGCGCGTTTCGAAGCCGGCGACATCGGCGATCTGCGCCGCCTCCTCCAGGTTGCGGGTGAACTCGCCGCTGTCATAGGTCACGCCGGTGACGGTGTCGTAAGGCATGGCCGAGGGCGGGATGTAGTTGCGCCGCCGCAGCTCGACCGGATCGATGCCCAGCACGCGGGACGCATGGTCGACGATGCGCTCGACATTGTAGGCCGCCTCCGGCCGCCCGGCGCCGCGATAGGCGTCGACCGGCTGGGTGTTGGTGAACACGCCGCGCACCCGCTCGTAGACGCCCTGCAGCGTGTACAGGCCGTTCAGCATCTGGGCGCCGCCGGCCATGGTCGGGATGAAGGGCGCGAAGTTCGACAGATAGGCGCCCATATTGGCGATCAGGTCGACGCGCAGCGCCAGGAAACGGGCGTCCTTGTCGACCGCCAGCTCGACCGTGGTGACGTTGTCGCGGCCGTGGTCGTCGCTGATGAAGGCCTCGGTCCGCTCCGACGTCCATTTCACCGGCCGGCCGAACTTGCGGGCGGCGTAGAGCGTCGCCGGATATTCCGGATACATGAACAGCTTCATGCCGAAGCCGCCGCCGACATCGGTGCTGCGCACCAGGAACCGCTCCGGCGGCAGCTTGAAGATGTCGTTCGCCAGCATGTCGCGCAGCATGTGCACGCCCTGGCAGGAGACGTAGAGCACGAAGCGGCCCTCGGTCGCGTCCCAGTCGGCGTGGCAGCAGCGCGGCTCCATCGGCGAGGCGACGACGCGGTTGTTGACCAGGTCGACCTTCACGATCCGGTCGGCCCGGGCGAACAGCGCCTCGACCTTGTCCTTCTCGCCGAACTCCCAGTCGAAGCAGAGATTGGCCGGGGCCTGGTCCCAGATCGCAGGGCCTTCGAGCGTGCTGGTCAGATCGGTCGCCGAGGGCAGCGAATCGTAATCGACCTCGATCGCCTCGGCGGCGTCCTTGGCCTGCTCCATGGTCTCGGCCACCACCATGGCCACCGCCTCGCCGACATGGCGCACCCGGCCGCGCGCCAGGATCGGCCGCGGCGGCAGCACCTGGTCGGACCCGTCGCGGTTCTTCACCGGGGCGTAGCATTTGAGGTCGCCGATCCCGTCGGCGTCGAGATCGGCGATGGTGACGATGCCGATCACGCCCGGCATCGCCGCGGCCGCGCTGGTGTCGATGCCGCGGATCTCGGCATGGGCGAAGGGCGACCGCAGGAACCAGGCCTGCGCCTGGCCGGGGGCGGAGACATCGTCGGTGTAGCGGCCGCTGCCCTTCAGCAGGCGGGGGTCCTCGCTGCGGCGCATAGGCTGGCCGATGCCGAACTTCGTCGCCACGATCTGCTCCTCCCGGGCTTTGAATCGAGGTAGGATCGGCCGTGGCGCCGCGGGCGTCAATGCCATGTCGGACAATATCCGCGCCGGAATGCGGGCGCGCATCGTCCGCGGGTGCAGCGAGGGGCTGGTATTGGGGGCTGGTCTTCGCTACATAAGCGCCATCGCCGGCTGCCGGGCGCAGCCGGCCGTTTTTGTTTGTCGACAGGTGTCCAGTGCAGCAGGTCTTGCTCGTCATCCACGTCCTGATCGCCATCGGCCTGATCGGGGTCATCCTGATCCAGCGCAGCGAGGGCGGCGGCCTTGGCATCGGCGGCGGTGGCGGCGGCGGGCTGGTCTCGATCCGCGGCCAGGCGAACCTGTTGACCCGAATCACCGCGGTCCTGGCCGGGGCCTTCATGGTCACCAGCATCGTCCTGGCGATCATGGCCGGCGCCCATCGCAGCGGCTCCGCGATCGTCAACGAGGTGCCGTCGGCGCCGGCGCAGAGCGCGCCGGCCAGCACCGCGCCGGCCGGGCCGAGCGTTCCGACGACGGAATAACCTGTCGGCATGACTGTCATGTCGGGGCGGCCCCGGTTTGGGGCCGCCCCGTTGTTTTTGGCTGGACGAATCTGAGGTAGGGTAGAATTCCATGACGCGGTACATCTTCATTACCGGCGGCGTGGTCTCCTCGCTTGGCAAGGGACTGGGCGCAGCAGCACTCGGGGCACTCCTTCAGGCGCGGGGCTTCAAGGTCCGGCTCCGGAAGCTCGACCCCTATCTCAATGTCGATCCGGGCACGATGAGCCCGACCCAGCACGGCGAGGTCTTCGTCACCGATGACGGGGCCGAGACGGACCTGGACCTGGGCCATTACGAGCGCTTCACCGGCGTCTCGGCCCGCAAGAGCGACAACGTCACCACCGGCCGGATCTACTCCAACGTGATCGCGCGGGAGCGGCGGGGCGACTATCTCGGCGCCACGGTGCAGGTGATCCCGCACATCACCGACGCGATCAAGGAGTTCATCCGCTCCGACGTCACCGACGAGGATTTCATCGTCTGCGAGGTCGGCGGCACGGTCGGCGACATCGAGAGCCTGCCGTTCCTCGAGGCGATCCGACAGTTCGGCAACGAGGTCGGGATCGAGAACGCGCTGTTCCTGCACGTCACGCTGCTGCCCTACATCCCGGCGGCGGGCGAGTTGAAGACCAAGCCGACCCAGCATTCGGTGAAGGAACTGCTGTCGGTCGGGATCCAGCCGCAGATGCTGCTGTGCCGCGCCGACCGGCCGATCCCCGACAATGAGCGGCGCAAGATCGCGCTGTTCTGCAACATCCGGCCGGAGCGGGTGATCGCCGCCCTCGACGTCGACACCATCTACAACGTGCCGATCTCCTATCACGAGGAAGGCTTCGACGATCAGGTGCTGGCCTATTTCGGCATCGGCCAGGACAAGGCGCCGGACCTGTCGCGCTGGACCGGCATCGTCCAGCGGGTGCGCCAGCCGGAAGGCGAGGTCACCATCGGCGTGGTCGGCAAGTACACCTCGCTGATCGACAGCTACAAGAGCCTGGCCGAGGCGCTGACCCATGGCGGCATCGCCAACAACATCAAGGTCAAGCTCGACTGGATGGATTCGCAGATCTTCGAATCGGAGGATGCGGTCAGCCATCTCGAACATGTCCACGGCATCCTGGTGCCGGGCGGCTTCGGCGAGCGCGGGGCCGAGGGCAAGATCCGCGCCGCCCAGTTCGCGCGCGAGCGCAAGGTGCCGTATTTCGGCATCTGCTTCGGCATGCAGATGGCGGTGATCGAGGCGGCGCGCCACATGGCCGGGCTGCCGGCGGCGAACTCGACCGAGTTCGGCCCGACCAACGAGCCCGTGGTCGGCCTGATGACCGAGTGGATCCGCGGCAACGAGCTGGAGACCCGCAAGACCGACGGCGACCTGGGCGGCACCATGCGCCTCGGCGCCTATCCGGCGGCGCTGGTGCCCGGCAGCCGGGTGGCCGGGATCTACGGGTCGACCGAGATCAGCGAGCGGCACCGCCACCGCTACGAGGTCAACATCAACTACCGCGAGCGGCTGGAGCAGGCCGGCCTGTTCTTCTCCGGCCTGTCGCCGGACGGCGTGCTGCCGGAGATCGTCGAGCTGCCGGACCATCCCTGGTTCATCGGCGTGCAGTACCATCCGGAGCTGAAGTCGAAGCCCTTCGACCCGCACCCGCTGTTCACCGACTTCATCCGCGCCGCGATCGAGCAGAGCCGGCTCGTCTGAGGACCATGACCATGACCGCTGCCCGTGCCGTCACCGTCGGCAACGTCACCTTCGCGAACGACCGGCCGCTGACCGTCATCGCCGGCCCGTGCCAGCTGGAAAGCCGCGAGCACGCGCTCGAGATGAGCCAGGCGCTGGTCGAGATCACCGGCCGGCTGGGCCTCGGCCTCGTCTACAAGACCTCCTTCGACAAGGCGAACCGCACCTCCGCCTCGGCCCAGCGCGGCCTGGGGATGGAGAAGAGCCTGCCGATCATGGCCGAGATCCGGGAGAAATTCGGCTGCCCGGTGTTGACCGACATCCACGACGCGGCGCAATGCGCGCCGGTGGCGGAGGCGGTGGACATCCTGCAGATCCCGGCCTTCCTGTGCCGCCAGACCGACCTGCTGCTGGCCGCCGGCGCCACCGGCCGGGCGATCAACGTCAAGAAGGGCCAGTTCCTCGCGCCCTGGGACATGAAGAACGTCGCGGCCAAGATCGCCTCGACCGGCAACGACAAGGTGCTGCTGACCGAGCGCGGCGTCAGCTTCGGCTACAACACCCTGGTCAGCGACATGCGCTCGCTGCCGGTCATGGCGCAGACGGGATATCCGGTGGTGTTCGACGCCACCCATTCGGTGCAGCAGCCGGGCGGGCAGGGCGCCAGCTCGGGCGGCCAACGCGAATTCGTGCCGGTGCTGGCCCGGGCCGCGGTCTCGATCGGCGTCGCCGCCGTCTTCATCGAGACCCACCAGGACCCGGACCACGCCCCGAGCGACGGCCCCAACATGGTGCCGATCCAGAAGCTCGAGGCGCTGCTGACCACCCTGGTCGCGCTCGACCGCATCGCCAAGGCGGATCCGGTCCGGATCTAGCGGGTAGGCCGAGAGGTCAGATACGCGCTGGCCGCCGCGACGAAAGCTTCGGCCTTCTCGATCGCCTCCGAGGCATCTTCCGCCGAGACGCTTTCGTCGAAATAGTCCGCCCTGGCGCGAAGGTGAAGCATGCCACTCAAGGCGCGCTGCTGATCGACCCCGATCTTGCCAGGTTTCACGAGATGCAGTGCAACGCCGCAATCAGTCCGGCATGCGTCTTACCCTGCGCCTCCTTTGCGCGACCTTCCGCCAGTAGCGCGGCACGAGCCGCATTGAACATGGCGCAGTAGGCACGATTGCACGCGCTGTCTGGGTCGCCATCGTTGAACACCAGTCGGGCGGACTTTAGAGCACGGCGCGCCTTGGCCATCAGCCCGGCTACGCCGGGGGCCATAGCGATACCCCCTCGCGCCGGATGTTCTCAAGCAGGAAGGGGTTGCTGAACCGTTCTGGATGGTCCCAGTCCTCGAGCCGGATCGGCATGACTTGGACAACGACGCCGGTGTCCAGCAGCACCTCCGTGCTGATGGTTCCGAGCTCCCATGCGTCAGGAAGCGGCGAATCCTTTAGGCCGCGAACCAGCACTGCGAGGTCGGCATCGCTGTCGTCTCGATGATCACCCCGTGCCCGACTGCCATAGACGAGGGCGCCGGCGATATCGTACCGTCTGGCCATCCGGTCGAGAAAGCTGCGAGCCGCACGCGCGGTTATCGGGTCAAGCATGTTCAGCTCCGTTAAGAGCATTATATGCGATGACCCTCGCTGACGGGATAGTCGTTGGGTTCGCCGGGGCGAACCCAACCATGATCGCTTTACTCCGCCGCCGCGGCCATCGTGGCGTAGCGGCGCTCGGTGTCGGTGATGTAGTCGCGGGTGAGGGGGGCGGCGTCGCGCTTCCGGGCCAATTGCATCTGGAACACCATGCAGGTGCCCATCCGGAACTCGTTCTCGCAGCCCAGCAGGTAGAACTCCCACATCCGGCAGAAGCGCTCGTCATACAGCCTGGCGATGCGCTCGCGCTGCGCCTGGAACCGCTCGTTCCAGGCGGCCAGCGTGTCGGCGTAATGCACCCGCAGGATCTCGATGTCGGTGACCCACAGGCCCTGGCGCTCGACCGCGGCCATCACCTCCGACAGCGCCGGCACATAGCCGCCCGGGAAGATGTATTTCCGCAGCCAGGCGCCGGTGTTGCCTGGCGGAGTCATCCGGCCGATCGAGTGCAGCAGCATGACGCCGTCCTCGGCCAGCAGCTCGCGGACCTTGCCGAAGAACTCGTCATAGTAGCTGGCGCCGACATGCTCGAACATGCCGACCGAGACGATCCGGTCGAAACGCTGGTCGAGCTTGCGGTAGTCGAGCAGCTCGAACTTCACCCGGTTGCCCAGCCCGCGCCTGGCCGCACGCTCCTGCGCCAGCTTCTGCTGCTCGACCGACAGGGTCACGCCCGTCACCTCGACCGGCGCCAGCTCGGCCAGGGTCATGGCCATGCCGCCCCAGCCGCAGCCGATATCCAGCACGCTCTTGGCGTCGTCGAGCAGCAGCTTCGCCGCGATGTGCCGCTTCTTGGCGACCTGCGCCTCCTCGATCGACCGCACCCCCTCGCCGAAATAGGCGCAGGAATACTGCATGTCCTCGTCGAGGAAGAGCTCGAACAGCTCGCGCGACAGGTCGTAATGGTGGGCGACGTGCTCCTGCGCCTTGCCGACCGGATTGTATTGCTGCAGCCGGCGCAGCCGGCGGCCGACCGAGTTCAGCAGCGCCTGCAGCGGATAGCCGTCCAGCGCCTGGAAGTTGTGGCCGTACAGCGCGAACAGGTCGCGCAGCGTCGTGCCGTCCTCCAGCGTCAGCGTGCCGTCCATATAGGCCTCGCCGACCGCCAGGGCCGGAGCCGTGAACAGCTTGCGATGCAAGGCCGGATCGTGCAGGCGGACGGAGGCGAAGGGGCCGGGCTGCTTGCCGGCGAAGTCGTGAGCCACGCCGCCGGCATCGGTCACGCGCAGGCGTCCCGCCTGCACGAAGCGCGACAGCATATGGGAGAGAAGCCGCATTTCGGTACCCTGAGTTGCGCACTTTTGTCGCGAGGCTACTCCCCAAATTGACGCAGTTTCAACATGGGGCCGCCACAATCGCCGGATGGGGGATCTGTGAAAGTCGCAGAGGCGAAAGTCCTTGCATTTTCCGGTCCGCGGCACAGTCTGGCCGCGCCGATTCCCGCCCCACCACTCCTGATGCCAGCGAGAGGCCGCTTATGACCGCGATCGTCGACATCCATGCCCGCCAGATCCTCGACAGCCGGGGCAACCCGACCGTCGAGGTCGACGTGACCCTCGAAACCGGCGCCTTCGGCCGCGCCGCGGTGCCGTCCGGCGCCTCGACCGGCGCCCATGAGGCGGTCGAGCTGCGCGACGGCGACAAGTCGGTCTATGGCGGCAAGGGCGTCGTCAAGGCCGTCGATGCCGTCAACGGCGAGCTGTTCGACGCGCTGACCGGCCTCGACGCCGAGGAGCAGATCGAGCTCGACCGCACGATGATCGAGCTGGACGGCACCCCGAACAAGGGCCGGCTCGGCGCCAACGCCATCCTCGGCGTCAGCCTGGCCGTGGCCCGCGCCGCGGCGGAGGATGCCGGCCTGCCGCTGTACCGCTATGTCGGCGGCGCCTATGCCAGTACCCTGCCGGTGCCGCTGATGAACATCATCAATGGCGGCGCCCATGCCGACAACCCGATCGACATCCAGGAGTTCATGATCCTGCCGGTCGGCGCGCCGACCCTGGCCGAGGCGGTGCGCACCGGCTCCGAGGTGTTCCACGCCCTGCGCAAGAAGCTGAAGGATGCCGGCCACGGCACCAATGTCGGCGACGAGGGCGGCTTCGCCCCGAACCTGGCCTCGGCCGACGAGGCGCTGGGCTTCATCATGCAGGCGATCGAGGCCGCCGGCTACAAGCCGGGCGACGACGTGGTGCTGGGCCTCGACGCCGCCTCGACCGAGTTCTTCAAGGACGGCCGCTACCACATGGAGGGCGAGGGCAAGACCCTCGATAGCGCCGGCCTGGTCGCCTATTACGAGGACCTGGTGAAGCGCTACCCGATCGTGTCGATCGAGGACGGCATGGCCGAGGATGACTGGGAGGGCTGGGCCGCGATCACCAGCGCGCTCGGCGGCCGCGTCCAGCTGGTCGGCGACGACCTGTTCGTGACCAACCCCGAGCGCCTGTCGCAGGGCATCGCCCGCGGCATCGGCAACTCGATCCTGGTCAAGGTCAACCAGATCGGCACCCTGACCGAGACGCTGCAGGCGGTGGAGATGGCGCACAAGGCCGGCTACACCGCGGTGATGTCGCACCGCTCGGGCGAGACCGAGGATTCGACCATCGCCGACCTCGCCGTCGCCACCAATTGCGGGCAGATCAAGACCGGCTCGCTCAGCCGTTCCGACCGGCTGGCCAAGTACAACCAGCTGATCCGGATTGAGGAGCAGCTGGGCCGTGCCGCCAGCTATGCCGGCCGCTCGGTGCTGCGCCAGCGCTGAACGACGGTCGGGTGAAGGGTATCACCCGCATTCTGTCATGCCAGGACTACCTTTATTGTCATCCTCGGGCTTGACCCGAGGATCCAGGGGCCTTCGAGAGCCGCTCTTCGTGGCCCCTGGATTGCCGGGTCAAACCCGAGGATGACAATAGAAGTCGAGATCAACGACTCTATCCACAACCCGGAAAGCTTGACTGGACACCCGTGGGTCGAGCCCGGCAATGACAGAAAAATGAAAGAGCTGCGTCGCTGTTTCTTTCGCCGGATCGTCGCGCAACCGTTTGTGGCGGCAATTGACGCCGACCCCGACCTATGGTGACCTATGGCCATGAGCATGTTTCGCTTCCTGCGGCGGAAACTGCGGCCCGTCATCGGGCCGGCGGTCGGCGTCTGCCTGATCGCCTACTTCACCTATCACGCGATCCAGGGCGACCACGGCATCTTCGCCCGCGATGCCCTGCAGGGCGAGGTGGCCCAGGCGAAGGCGACCCTGGAGTCGCTGACGGCGCAGCGCACCGAGATGGAGAAGCGCGCCGCGCTGATCGATCCGAAGCAGATCGACACGGACATGCTGGATGAACGGGCCCGGGCGATGCTGAATGTCGCCAGGCCGGACGATGTCGTCATCTTCTTTCCCAAGGCCGCTCCGGCCCCCGCGCCGGCCCAGTAAACCTGCGCGTCTGCCTTGCGCCGATGGCGGCGCGGCCCCGGTCCTGCGCCTTGCAAATTCCGTCCGTGCGAGGTAGCACTGGGCCAGGCGAAGAAGCTATGCGCGCCTACTAACCCGATGCCATCCGACCAGGGAGGATCCATTGGCCGCCACGAAACGTCGTCCTGCACAGGAGAAGACGTCGGGAGCCGTGGCTCCCGCCTCTGCCGGCAAGGATGAGCTGCTGCAGTACTATCGGGACATGCTGCTGATCCGCCGCTTCGAGGAGAAGGCGGGCCAGTTGTACGGCATGGGCCTGATCGGCGGCTTCTGCCACCTCTATATCGGCCAGGAGGCCGTGGTGGTCGGCATGCAGTCGGCCCAGACCCCGGCCGACGACGTCATCACCGGCTATCGCGACCACGGCCACATGCTGGCCTGCGGCATGGACCCGCGCGGCGTGATGGCGGAGCTGACCGGGCGCCGCGGCGGCTACTCCAAGGGCAAGGGCGGCTCGATGCACATGTTCAGCCGCGAGAAGAAGTTCTTCGGCGGCCACGGCATCGTCGGCGCCCAGGTCTCGCTCGGCACCGGCCTCGGCTTCGCTCATCGCTACAAGGAAGACGGCGGCGCCTCGATCACCTATTTCGGCGACGGCGCGTCGAACCAGGGCCAGGTCTATGAGAGCTTCAACATGGCGGCTCTCTGGAAGCTCCCGGTCATCTATGTGATCGAGAACAACAAATACGGCATGGGCACCTCGGTGCAGCGCGCCTCGGCCAATGCCGACCTGCATCTGCGCGGCCAGGCCTACGGCATCCCGGGCTTCCAGGTCGACGGCATGGACGTGCTGGCGGTCAAGGCCGCCGCGACCGAGGCGCTGGAGCGCGCCCGGGCCGGCGAGGGGCCGACCATCCTCGAGATGATGACCTACCGCTATCGCGGCCACTCCATGTCCGATCCGGCCAAGTACCGGACCAAGGAGGAGGTGGCGAAGATGCGCGAGACGCACGACCCGATCGACCTGGTGCGCAAGAAGATCGACGCGATCGGCGGCGTCAGCGAGGACGACTTCAAGGCGATCGACAAGGAGATCCGGGGCATCGTCAACGATGCGGCGGAATTCGCCCAGCAGAGCCCGGAGCCCGATCCGTCGGAGCTCTACACCGACGTTCTGATCGAAGCCTGACGCCAACACGACCCGGCGGGCGCCCCGCGTGAGGCGCCGCCGGCTGCCGGAGAATTTCCCAATGCCCACCGAGATCCTGATGCCGGCGCTGTCGCCGACCATGACCGAGGGCACGCTCGCGAAGTGGTTGAAGCGCGAGGGTGACGCGGTGAAGTCGGGCGACGTGATCGCCGAGATCGAGACCGACAAGGCGACCATGGAGGTCGAAGCGGTCGACGAAGGCACCATCGGCAAGATCCTCGTGCCCGAGGGCACCGAGGCTGTGGCCGTGAACACCCCGATCGCGATCCTGCTCGGCGATGGTGAGAGCGCCGGCGACATCGCCCACGCCAACGGCAAG
>NZ_JANX01000161.1 GCF_000767795.1 Inquilinus limosus MP06
CCTGTCCGCGCAGGTCGGACAGCGCCAGCAGTTCCAGCCGGATCCGTTCGGCCAGGCCCAGCAGGATCCGGAACGCCTCGACGCCGCGGATCCGGGCGGCGCCGCTGCGGGCCAGCAGAAGCTGCGCCTCGCCCAGGGAATCCGCCAGCGGCATGAACTCCGTATCCTCCGGCATCGCCCGGGCGATCTCCGACAGCATGCGGTAGACCGAGGCCAGCGCGTCGCGCTCCGGCTGGTAGATCCGCAACGGCCAGGCGGCGACGGAGAACAGCGTCGCCAGCAGGCCGCCGGCGAAGAACAGGCCGGAGGCGGCCCAGGGGTCGAAGCCGTGGCCGGCGGTGCCGGCGGTCACCACCAGCACGATCAGGATGGCGGTGCCGCCCTGCATCGCCACCGGGCCGAGCGCCACCAGCATGGCCAGCAGGAAGGCCGAGACGGCGAGCACCGGCAGGAAGGGCAGCCAATGGGTGCCGAGCGAGAAGCCGGCCAGGGCCGCCAGCCCGGTGCCGAGCGAGATCAGCAGCATGCGGCGCAGGCGCAGCGCATGCGGCCCGGGCGCATCCGACGTGACAACATTGAGCGCGCCGCCGGCCACGGCGAGGCCGACATCGGTCTGGCCGGCCAGCACGCCGAGGATCACCGGCACCGCCACGGCCAGCGCGTTGCGCAGCGCCACCGGCCAGGGGATGGTGGCGCGGTTCCACTGCACCAGCGCCATCAGAAGCGCGGACCGCCGCCGCGGCGCCTCCGCCGTCACCGCCATGCCGCGCGCCTCGCCCGAACGATCATCCATCCGCCTTCTTCGAGTCGCTCCCGGGGCATGATGCCCGCCGAGGCTTCACGGCGTCGACCGTCGATCCCGTCCCGGCGGACATCGATTCTTCATCCAGCCGCAACAGATCCGTCATCCCCGCTCCCTATCATCCGCGCGCCGCGAGACGCAGCGGAACCGGATACCGGCCGCGGCACCGAAGCTCGCTTTTTTCGATCCATCCGATTGCCGCCGCTCGTCGGGCCACCCCACGCGCGGGTGCTTTGCCATGACATGCGGCGTGATCGGCAGCAGCAAAGGAGCCGACCGTGCGGGTGGTTCAGATCACCGATACCCATCTCAGCCCCGGCAAGAGCCATTTCGCGCCGAATTGGGCGCCGCTGGCGGAGTGGCTGCAGGCCGCCCGGCCGGACCTGGTGGTCCACACCGGCGACCTCAGCGTCGACGGGGCGGATGTCGAGGCGGACCTGGAGCATTGCGCCGAACTGCTGCGCGCCCTGCCTTTCCCGGTGCTGTCGGTGCCCGGCAACCACGATGTCGGCGACCTGCCCGGCACCCGTCAGCCGGCCAATACGGAGCGGCTGGAGCGCTGGCGCCGCATCATCGGGCCGGACCGCTGGGTGCATGACCAGCCCGGCTGGCGCCTGGTCGGTCTGAACAGCCAGGTCATCGGCGGCGGCGGCGAGGAAGAGGTTGCGCAATTCGCCTGGCTGGAGGGCGTGCTGCAGGCCTGCGAGGGCCGCGGCGTCATCGTCTTCACCCACAAGCCGGTCTTCGTCGACACGCCCGACGAGGGCGACACCGGCTATTGGAGCATCCGCCCGGCGCCGCGCCGCCGCCTGCTGGAGCTGTTCGAACGGCACGGCGTGGCCCTGGTCGCCAGCGGCCATCTGCACCGCGCCTGGACCGGCGCCCATCTCGGCACCCGCTATGTCTGGGGCCCCTCCTCCGGCTTCGTCGTCGGGCCGATGGAGCGCGACATGCCGGGCGACCGCATCCTCGGCGCCGTGATCCACACGCTGGACGAGACGGCGTCGAGCGAGATCGTGGCGCTGCCGGAGCTGCGGCCTTTCGTGATCGACGACGTGATCCACGAGGTCTATCCGCGCCACCAGCCGGTCGAGGCGACCTCGTGACCGGGCTGGCGCTGCGCCGCATCAGCAAGGCCTTCGGCGGCAACCGCATCCTGCAGGACGTGACCATCGAGGCGGCGCCGGGCGAGTTCATCGCCCTGGTCGGCCCGTCCGGCTGCGGCAAGACCACCCTTCTGCGCATCGCCGCCGGGCTGGAGCATGCCGACACCGGAACGGTCCAGCTGGGCGACCGCGACATCACCGCGCTGCGCCCGGCGGCGCGCGACATCGCCATGGTGTTCCAGTCCTATGCCCTGTACCCGCATCTGACCGCCGGCCAGAACATCGCCGTGCCGCTGGCGATGCGGCGGCTGTCGACGGCCCAGCGCCTGCCCTTCATCGGCAACCTGATGCCCGGCCAGCAGGCCTTGCGCGCCGAGATCCAGGCGCAGGTCCGCGACACCGCGGCCAGCCTGAGGATCGACCATCTGCTGGACCGCAAGCCAGGCCAGATGTCCGGCGGCCAGCGCCAGCGCGTGGCCCTGGCCCGCGCTTTGGTGCGCCGGCCCGCCGCCTTCCTGATGGACGAGCCGCTGTCGAATCTCGACGCCAACCTGCGTGTCCACACCCGCGGCGAGATCGTCGAGCTGCACCGCCGCGCCGGCGTCACCACGCTCTACGTCACCCATGACCAGTCCGAGGCGCTGAGCATGGCCGACCGGGTGGCGGTGATGATGGGCGGAAGGCTGTTGCAGCTGGACAGCCCGGCGAAGACCTATGCCGACCCGGCGCATGTCGAGGTGGCGCAGTTCATCGGCAGCCCGCGCATCAACCTGCTGCCGGCGGTGCTGGACGAGACCCGCGCCGCCCGCATCGGCGGCCGGATCCTGGTCGGCGGCGTCGAGGCCGCGCCCGGCACGGCGGTGACGCTGGGCGTGCGGCCGGAGGCGCTGCGCTTCCTGATGCCGGGCCAGCCCGGCCTCGCCGCCACGGTGCGCCGTCTGGAGTTCCTGGGCTCCGAACTGCTGGTGTTCCTGACCCTGGCCGATGGCACGGAGCTGGTTGCCAAGACCGCCCCGGCCCTGGCGGCCGGGCTGGCGCCGGGTGCCGCGGCGATGCTGGCGGTGGACGCCGCCGACATCCTGGTCTTCGGCCCCGAGGGCGGCCGGCTGCCGGTGGCCGAGGCAACGCTGCGGATCGCCGCCCATGGCTGACTTCGTCCTCGACGACGGCATCGCTCGCCGCGCCGCCCGGGCCGCGGCGCGGGCGGAGGGCCTGGCCGCTTGGCGCCTATCCGCCCCGGCGGTGCTGCTGCTGGCGTTGCTGATCCTGGCCCCGACCCTGGCGGTGCTGGGCTTCAGCCTGACCGACTACGAGCTGGGCTATGACGGCATCATCTTCATCGGCCTCGACAACTACGCCGAGCTGTTCGGCGACCGCACCTTCCTGATCTCGCTGAAGAACACCGCGGTCTACACCGCCATCGTCACCCCGGCCTCGGTGCTGCTGGGCCTGGGCGTGGCCCTGCTGATCGAGGCGGAGACGCGCGGCCGGGCGCTGTTCCGCACCGTCTACTTCCTGCCCGTCGCCTCGCTGCTGGTGGCCATGGCCACGGTCTGGCAATACCTGCTGCACCCCAGCATCGGCCCGGTGAACGAGATGCTGCGGCTGCTGGGCCTCGGCGGCCCGAACTGGCTGGGCGACAGCAAGACCGTGCTGCTGAGCCTGGCGCTGATCGGCGTGTGGCAGTCGGTCGGCTTCAACATGGTGCTGTTCCTGGCCGGGCTGACCGCGATCCCGCGCGAGCTCTATGCCGCCGCCGAGATCGACGGCGCCGCCGGCGCCTGGGAGCGGTTCCGGCTGGTCACCTGGCCGATGCTGGGGCCGACCACCCTCTTCGTGATCACCATCAGCGTGGTCAATGCGGTCAAGGTGTTCGAGACCGTCGGCACCCTGACCCAGGGCGGCCCGAACAAGGCGTCGGAGGTCCTGCTCTGGACCATCTACCAGGAGGGGTTCGTCTATCTCCGGGTCGGCTACGCCTCGGCGATGACGGTGGTGTTCCTGGCCGTGCTGGTGGTGCTGATGCTGCTGCAGTACCGGGTGCTCGACCGCCGGGTGCACTACGCATGACCGGCCAGACCATCCTGCGCGGCCTGCGCCTGGGCCTGCTGTCCGTCGGCGCGCTGGTCTTCGTCGCGCCCTATCTGTGGATGCTGTCGGTCGCGCTGAAGCCGCAGGACGAAATCTTCTCCTCCTCCCTGTCGCTGCTGCCGCAGCGCTGGGCGCTGGTCGAGAACGTCACCAAGGCGCTGACCCGGGTGCCGATGGAACAGATCCTGCTGAACGGCGTGATCGTCTGCGGCCTGATCCTGGTGCTGCAGGTGCTGGTCGCCGTGCCTTGCGCCTATGCCATGGCCAAGCTGCGCTTCCGCGGGTCCCGGGCCATGGTCACGATGATCATGCTGGGCCTGCTGGTGCCGATCCACGCCATCGCCCTGCCGATCTATGTGGCCCTGTCGGCCACCGGCACGTTGAACACCTATGTCGCGCTGGTGGCGCCCTTCACCATCTCGGTGTTCGGCATCTTCCTGTTCCTGCAGTTCTTCCGGGCGATGCCGGACGACCTGATCGCCGCGGCCCGGCTGGACGGGATGTCGGAGCTGGCGATTGTCTGGCGCGTCATCGTGCCGAACGCCTGGCCGGCGATCACCGCCTTCGCGATCTTCTCGGTCGTCGCCCATTGGAACGACCTGTTCTGGCCGCTGATCGTGGTCAGCGACACGAGGATGGCGACGCCGCCGCTGGGCCTGCTGTTCTTCCGCGCCGCCGAGGCCGGCGACGACTACGGCGCGCTGATGGCGGCGACGGTGATCGTCACCCTGCCGCTGGTCGCCGCCTTCCTGGCCGCCCAGCGCCGCTTCATCGAAGGCATCACCCTGACCGGGCTGAAGGGCTGACCCGGTCGCGTTTCTTCCAGAGAGGGGCAATCCGTGAAACTGATCCGATCCGCGCTGGCGGGCCTGGCCCTGGCGGCGAGCCTGGCCGGCGCCGCGAGCAACACGGCCTTGGCCGAGACCACCCTGACCGTCCACTACCCGATGCCGGGCTTCTTCAAGGACGTGATGGACACGATCTCGCAGAAGTTCATGTCCGAGCATCCGGACATCAAGATCGTGTTCGCCAGCCCCTCGCCGACCTATGAGGACGGGCTGCAGCAGATCCTGCGCCAGGCCGGCACGGCGGAGATGCCGGACATCACCTTCATCGGCCTGAACCGGCTGCGGGTGGTGGCGGAGCGCGGCATCTCGGTCGACCTCAAGCCCTTCGTCGAGACCGACGGCCGCATGGCCGAGCAGGGCTTCAGCGACCACATCCTGGGCCTGGCCCAGTTCGGCGGGCAGCAGGCCGGCCTCGCCTTCGCCACCTCGAACCCGATCATGTACATGAACGCCGACCTGGTGCGGAAGGCCGGCGGCAACCCCGACACCCCGCCCAGGACCTGGGACGAGGTGCTGGCGCTGGGCGCCAGGATCAAGGCGCTGGGCGACGGCGTCGACGGCATCGACTTCCGCTGGCAGGGCGACGACTGGATGTTCAGCGCCCTGCTGTTCGGCGCCGGCGGCGACATGCTGTCGGCCGATGAGAAGAAGGTCGCCTTCGACGGCGAGGAGGGCCTGGCCGCCTTCACCCTGGTCCAGCGCATGGTGAAGGAGGGCGGCATGCCGGTCTTCACCAAGTCGGCGGGCGAGCAGGCCTTCGTCGCCGGCAAGGTCGGACTGGAGTTCCAGACCACCGGCGCGCTGCGCAACACCATCAAGAATGTCGGCGACAAGTTCGAGCTGCGCACCGCGCCGATCCCGCTCTTGGACCCGGCCAAGGGCCAGCTGCCGACCGGCGGCAACGCCGCGGTGATGCTGACCCGCGACCCGGCCAAGCAGCAGGCGGCGTGGGAGTTCATCAAATTCGCCGCCGGCCCCTATGGTGCCTCGGTGGTGGTGCCGGGCACCGGCTACGTCCCGAACAACGAGCTGGCGGCCAAGTCGCCCGAATATCTCGGCGACTTCTATGCCAAGAACCCGCTGTTCAAGGCCGGGTTGGAGCAGATGCCGAAGATGCGGCCCTGGTATGCCTTCCCCGGCAGCAACGGCGTCAAGGTGACCCAGACCATCGTCGACAACCTGTCGCGGGTGGTGGAGCAGAGCGCGACGCCGGAGGAAGCACTGGCCGACGCCGCCGACGAGGTGCAGAAGCTGCTGCCGCGGCGCTGAATCGTCGCTACATAGAGGGAGGGCCGGACAGCCGTCCGGCCCTTTCCGTTTCCGGGATCAGCGCCCATGTCCGCCGACGATATCGCCTGGAGAGTCGAGGAAGCCTGCCAGAACGCCTGGCCGTCGCCGCGGCAGGTGCTGCTGTGCGGCTGGCTGCTGCGCGCCTCCGGCGGCGCCACGCGACGCACCAACTCGGTCAACCCGCTGCGCGGCGGCCCGCGCGACCCGGGCGGCGTCATTGCCACGGCGGAGGGGATCTATCGCGGCCTGGGCCAGCCCTCCCGCTTCCGGGTGCCGTCGATCGTCGCGGGCATGGATGCGCCGCTGGAGCGCGCGGGCTACGCCGCCGAGGGCGAGACCATCACGCTGCTGGCGGAGCTGACCGATCATCGGCCGCGGGATTGTGCCCATGTCGAGCTGTCGGACCGGCCGGACGAGGACTGGCTCGCCCTGCGATCGGCCGAGCCCGATCCGATCTTCGGCGCGATGGTCGACAGCATCGTCCTGCCCAAGGCCTTCGCCGCCTGCCGCATCGACGGCCAAGTGGTGGCGAAGGCCTATGGCGTCATCCACGACCGGCTGCTGGTGCTGGAATCGGTCGAGACCCATCCCGAGCATCGCCAGCGCGGCTACGGGGCGCGGACCGTCGGCCATCTGATGGATTGGGCCCTGACCCAGGGCGCCGGCGGCGCCTGCCTGCAGGTGGTGGCCGACAACGCGCCGGCCCTGGCCCTCTACGGGTCGCTCGGCTTCCGCACCGAGCTGTACCGCTACCACTACCGCAGCAAGGCCACCGTCGGCTGAGGCTGGCCGCCTTTTAAACCGTCATTGCGAGGAGGCGCAGCCGACGAAGCAATCCGGGGGCCACGCCAAAACGACCCCTGGATTGCTTCGCTGCGCTCGCAATGACGCTTCTCTTGCGGAGTCGCCCGGGTCAAATCCGGGCGGCGAGCTCCGCCAGCTGGTCGGCGCAGATGCCCCAGCCCTCGTGGAAGCCCATCTTCTCATGCGCCTCGCGGTCGGCGACGGTCCAGTGCAGGGCACGGGCGATGTAACGGGTCTTTCCGCCCTCGTCCTCGAAGGTGATGATGCCGGTGAAGAACGGCTTCTCCGCCGGCTCCCACGCCTTGGTGTAGGCGTCGGTGAAGACCAGGCGCTCGTTCCTCACCACTTCGAGATAGACGCCCCGCATCGGGGATTCGCTGCCGTCAGGCCCGCGCATCACGATCAGGTTGGACCCGCCCGGCCGCAGGTCGACCTCGATCACCGGCGTGGTCCAAGGCCGCGGCGTGAACCACTGCTTCATCAGCTCGGGCTCGGTCCAGGCGCGGAACAGCTTCTCGCGCGGCGCGTCGATCAGGCGGGTCAGGACGAGCTCGCGGTCGGAGGCAGGGGTGACGGTCATGGGGATCTCCTGGGTTCGGCATTCAACATTCGATGCCCCGAGGACGCCCCCCTGACCAGGGTTCCGACACGCCCCCTCAAAAAAATCAGCCGGCGGCGCGGACAGTCAGGAAGGCCTCGCGCAGCCGTTCGGCCACGGTAGGCCCGCTGCGCCGGCGCGGCTGGCCGAGATGGGCGCTGCGCAGGTCGTCCATGAACTCCTCCCACAGAGCCGGCCCGCCCTCCTCCAGCAGCTGGGCGCGGATCGACAGGTCGCGGGTGGCGGGCAGGTGACGGCGGCCCCAGGCGCCCATATGGGCCAAGAGCGGCACCAGCTGGATCGATTTCTCGGTCAGGCTGTAGATCGCCTTCTGCTTGTGGCTCTCATCGTCGGTTCGGGTCAGGAACCCGGCCTCGGTCAGCCGTTTCAGCCGGTCGGCCAGGATGTTGGAGGCGATGCCCTCCTCCGACCGGGTCAGCAGCTCGCGGAAATGCCGCCGGTCCCCGAACATGATGTCGCGGATCACCAGCAGGCTCCAGCGGTCGCCCAGGGCCTCGAGGGTGAGATTGATCGGACAGCCGGATCGCGGTTCGCTGCTCATTCGGAGTCGCTCCTTTTCCGCTTGCAATATGCAATCGGAAAAGATAGAACGCAACCAGTTGCTCTATACAATCAGATAAAAAAAGACCTGGAGGACACACCCATGCGCAAGGCCATCCTGTCGATGTTCATCAGCCTGGACGGCTACATCACCGGGCCGAAGGGGGAGTTCGTGCCGCCGCAATGGTCCGAGGACCTGGCGACGCACTGGTCCGGCTACGCCCTGGAGCGGGCCGGGCACCTGCTCTACGGCCGGGTCAACTTCCTGTTCAACAAGGGGTTCTGGGAGCCGGCGGCGACCGACCCGAACAGCCCCGCCGCCGGCGTGCCCTGGGCCGCGGTGATGAACCGGCTGCCCAAGACCGTGTTCTCGACCACGCTGACCGGCGACCCCGGCTGGAACGGCACGGTGGTGCGCGACGACCTGGAGGGCGCGGTCGCGCGGCTGAAGGCGGAGGGCGACGGCGACCTCTACATGTTCGGCGGCGCCGGCATCGCCCAGAGCTTCGTCGCCCGCGACCTGTTCGACGAATACCGGCTGATGGTGACGCCGACCCTGTTCGGCGACGGCCAGCGGCTGTTCTCGCCGGGCTTCGACCGCATCGACCTGAAGCTGATCGAAAACCGGACGCTCGACACCGGTGCCGTGATCCTGCACTACCGGCGCGAGCGCTGAGCCTTCCTAAGGGACGAGCACGACCTTGCCGGCGCTCCGGCGGCTCTCCAGCGCCCCGTGCGCCTCGGCGGCCTGATCCAGTCGATAGCGACCGCCCTGGATCACCCGCAGCGCGCCGGTCGCGACCAGGGCGAACAGCTCCGCCAGATCGGCCCGCAGGCTCTCGGGCGTCAGCAGCGGCAGCAGGGCGAAGCCCTTCAGCGACTGGTTCCGAAACAGCATTCCTTCCAGCTCGGCGGCCGTGAGGTCGAACCGGCCGAGCGCGCCGAACACCAGCTCTCCGGCCGGTGCGAGAGCGTCGAGGCAGGCCTTGGTGATAACGCCGCCGACAGTGTCGTAGACGATATCGGCCCCGCTTCCGCCGCTGGCGTTCCGGACCTGGGCAGCCCAGCCGGGCTCGCGATAATCGATGCCGAGATCGGCACCGAGGCCGCGGGCGACGTCCAGCTTTTCCGCCCCTCCGGCCACGGCGATCACCCGCTCGGCGCCGGCGCGCCGAGCCAGCTGCAGCAGCAGCGACCCGACGCCCCCGGCAGCGGCCGTGACCAGCACCGTCCGGCCGCGCGGCGGGCTGCTCCGCACCAGATGCAGCGCCGATAGCCCTTGTACCAACAGCGCCGCGGCGTCCTCGAAGGACAGCCCGTCGGGCAGTGGCACGACGGAAGCCGCATCGACGGCGACGTATTCGGCATAGCCGCCCGTGGGCCGACCGATCGCGAACATCGGTACCGCGACCCTGGCACCGAAGACGGCGGGATCGACGCCCTCCCCCACCACCGCGATCTCTCCCGCCACTTCAACGCCGGGGGTCATCGGCAGCTCAGGCGTGACCGCGTAGAGGTTCCGGCGCATCAGCGTCTCGAAATAGTTCACTCCGGCGACCCGCACCCGGATCAGAACCTCGCCGGGGCCGGGCTGCGGGGTCAGAATCTCGATGGTTTCAAGCACCTCGGGCCCGCCGAAGCGGCTGAACTGGACAGTTTTCATGGCCTCACCCGGCATTGGACAGCGTGAGGCGCCTTTTGCCAGTATGCCGCTTGGCGGCTCTACACACCCCTTCGTTCCATACTGACCAGACGGTGACCATGGCCGAAACCATCAAACGCCTGCCCGTCCTGCCGGTGGAGCGCGCCTTCAAGGTGGTCGGCGGCCGCTGGAAGGCAGTGATCCTCTACCACCTGTTCGACGGGCCGCGACGGCTGTCGCAGCTCAAGCGATCGCTGCCCGAGATCAGCCAGAAGGTGCTGATCCAGCAGCTGCGCGAGATGGAGGAGCACGGCCTGGTCCACCGCGAGATCTTCCGCCAGGTGCCACCGCGGGTGGACTATTCGGCCACGCCGCTGGGGCTGAGCCTGGAGCCGGTGCTGCGCGCGCTGTGCGACTGGGGCCAGCGCCACGCCGCCGCGCTGGACGAACTGGACCGCCTGGCCGAATGCCGCCTGCGCCCAGCGCGACCCGAACACGTCTCGCCCGCGGCCTAGTCCGCCGGCAGCGCCCCGCGCTCCAGATGCGAGCTGAGCACGATGTAGCTGCGCGTGCCCTGGACGCCGGGGATCTCGTAGATCACCCGCAGCAGGTCCTCAAGCCCCTGGGCATCCTGCGTCCGCACCTTCAGCATGACGCAGGTGTCGCCGGTGACGGTGTGGATCTCTTCCACATCCGGCAGTTGCGCCAGGTCGAGCATCTCCGGCGACTTGCCCCAGCCGGTGGTGTTGACATGGATGAAAGCCAGGATCGCCTTGCCGAGCTTGCGCCCGTCCAGCGCCGCGACCGTGGCCCTGATCACCCCGTCGCGCCTCAGCCGCTTCACCCGCTCATGCACCGCCGGCGGCGACAGGTTCAGGGCCCGGCCCAGCTCGGCATAGCTCAGCGTCGCGTCGGCCGCGAGCAGCCCTAACAGCTTTCGGTCAACGGCGTCGACGGAGGGAGCCTCGGCGGGCCGGCGCCGAACCGCTTTCATATTTTCGATGGCCATGAGAATTGCCCTTCATCGCCGAACCACGTTCGGCGATTATCACCCCATGCCCGAACATCATCAAGATCAGAGCGCCGTATCGCTGCAGACCGCGATCCTGACCGCCGGCATCGCCGTGGTCGGCTCGAACTCGCTGGTGCTGAGCCCGATCCTGGGCGACGTCGCCACCGCGATGGCGGCCCCGCCGGTGGCGGTGTCGCGGGCCATCGCCGCCTATGGCGGCGCCACCGCGCTGTCCGCCTTCCTGCTGGCGCCGCAGATCGACCGCATCGGCCCGCGTCGGGCGCTGTTCGGCGGCATGATCGGGCTGACGGCGGCGACGCTGCTCTCCGCCTTAGCCATGCACTGGCTGATGCTGGCGGCGGCCCAGGCGCTGGCCGGGCTGGGCGCCGGCGTGATCCTGCCCTCGATCTACACCCTCGCCACCACCATCGCACCGCCGGGCCGGGAATCGCGCGTGCTGGG
>NZ_JANX01000162.1 GCF_000767795.1 Inquilinus limosus MP06
AGATCGCGGCCCTGCCGCCCGTCGTCCTGGTCGTCATCGGTGCGGTTGCCGCCGCCGGGCTGGCCGCCTGGCTGGTGCTGAGGAAACGATGATCTCGGTCGTGGCCGGCCTGCTCGGCTCCAGGCTCGGTCGCTGGGCGGCGCTGGCCCTGCTTGGCGCCGCCGCCGTCTCCCTCATCCTCTGGCGCGTCTTCGCGGCCGGCCGGGCCAGCGTCGCCGCCCGGCAGACACAGGACACTCTGGCCCATGTGCTCGACATTGTCCGCCGCGACCAGGAATTGCAGTCGCTTTCTCCTGATGCTCGCCGTGAGCGGCTGCGCCGCTACGCCGAGGGCCGACAGCGTCGATAGCGTCTGCCTTGTCGTCTCCGAACCGCCCGTTACGCCCGGCTGGGTTGGAAGCGCCGATCAGGCCTGGGTGGACTGGCTGCTTCCGATCGTCGACTACGGCCAGCGGCACTGCGGCTGGTGATGACGAGGCCTCAGGCCGGCGTCGTCACCGGCTTCGGGTCGGAAGGCGGGCCGGAGCGACGGATCCGCTCCGCCAGTTGCCGCATGGCCCGATATCCCGGGCGCTCGATCCATCGATTCGCTGCCCAGGCGACGGCGATGCAGAGGGCGAAGGTACCGCACAGGCTAACGATCACCAGGGCCGGGGGCGACGGCCAGAGCCCGAACACCCAGAACGCCACGACCTTGTAGGTCCGAAGCACAATGAAATGGGTCATGTAGAGCGCGAAGGACCAGACCCCCAGGCGGTGCACCGGCCTCCACGACATCACCGCGGTCGGGACGGGGCCGGCCACCGAGAGGCCGAAGACGACGGCGCAGAACAGCGGGACGGCCATCCAGTCGGCCTCGCCGAAGGCGATGACAGCCAGCGCGGCGAGCGCCGCGAGGAAGATGACGATGCCAGATCCCAGCCAGGGGACGGCGCGGCGGACCGGCGGCGAATGCGATGCATGCTCGGTGAGCATGCCGAGCACGAAGCTGCAGAGGCAGCGCAGCACGGCGCCATGGTCGGTCAGGCGCAACGTCCCCGATGGGCTGGTGGATTCGAGCCAGGCCAGCCCCGCGACCGCCGCGCCGACAAGCACGATGGCAGGACAGCGGACAAGGATGTAGAACAGGGCCGGGTACAGGATATAGGCGGCCCATTCGGCGCTGATCGACCAGGCGACGGTGTTCCAGCTTGGGCCATGGCCCAGGAACCAGGTCTGGACAAAGAAAAGGTTCTCGAACCAGGCGCCGATGGTGTTGGTGTCGGCAAAGGCCGGTGTGTTGCCGGCGCTGCTGAAGTATTTGAGGAATTCGAGAGGCAGAAGGAGCGCCAGCGTCGCGGCATTGAGCGCGAACAGCCGGCCCAACCGTTTCGTCAGAAATATCCGTAGTGGTTTGGGCGGAGGTTGCCTTCGAACAGATATCGGTTCGCTCGGGATATGATGAAGCCGCTGAGAACGAAAAAGAAATCCACGGCGATATAGCCGTCGGAGATGATGCCGATATAGTCGGTCTCAAAACTGATCGGCAGGATCGCGCGGCCGCAGAGCCCGTTGATCGTCGTCTGCAGATGAAACAGGACGACAATAACGGCGGCAATGCCGCGGGCGCTGGTTAGCGGTTTTATCTCTTCTGCATCTTTCATATATTTAAATGAATGTAATTAAAAAAATATCAGAGCATACGGCAACATAGAATCGGGGCGGCGGTCAAGCCTCCCATTTGAGCGCCGGTTGCTCGGGCCGCATCATCGCCCCGCGGAGGTCCGGGCGGCGGCAGAAGCCGCCGCCCGTCGATCCTTCAGAACCGGCCGGCGCGGAAATCCTCGATCGCCTCGGCGATCTGCGCCTCGGTGCTCATCACGAAGGGGCCGTATTTCGCCACCGGCTCGCGCAGCGGCTTGCCGGCGACGATCAGCAGGCGCGCCGGGCCGGCCTTGGCCGTTGCGCGCACGCCGTCGCCGGCACCGAGCACGCCCAGGGTGCCGCGCTCCAGCGTCTCGCCGCCGACCTCGGCCGCACCCTGATAGACATAGGCGAAGCCGGCATGGCCGTCCGGCAGCGGCACGTCGACCACCGCACCGGCCTCGAGCTCGATGTCGAGATAGACCGGCTGGGTGGTGCCGCCCTCGACCGCGCCCAGGGTGGTTCCGAAGCGGCCGGCGATGACGTGGATCCGGGCTCCAGGCGCCGCCGTGACCTCCGGCACCGCGTCGGCCGGGATATCCTGGTAGCGCGGCGCCACCATCTTCTCCGCCGCCGGCAGGTTGACCCAGAGCTGGAAGCCCCACATCAGCCCGTTCTCCTGCTCCGGCATTTCCGAGTGGACGATACCGCGGCCCGCGGTCATCCACTGCACGCTGCCGGGGCCGAGCAGGCCGACATTGCCCTTGTTGTCGCCGTGCCGCATCCGGCCGGCCAGCATGTAGGTCACGGTCTCGAAGCCGCGGTGCGGATGGTCCGGAAAGCCGGCCAGGTAGTCGGCCGCCTCGTCGGACCGGAACTCGTCCAGCATCAGGAAGGGGTCAAGGTCCGGCAGGCCGGGCTGGCCGATCACCCGGGTCAGCTTCACCCCGGCGCCGTCGCTGGCCGGGCGCCCGCGCAGGGTGCGGGTCACGCCGCGCGGGCGGGCCAGGTTGCCGGTGGTGTTCGTGGGTTCGGTGGTCGCCATGGTCATCTCCATCTCGGGCGCCGGGATCGCCGGCGCGGTTCCGCTCTGCCGAAAAGATCGGCTTTGCGACCGGTCGAGAGAATGCGGCTTTCCCCGAAACCGCTGTTCGATATGATCGAACGATGCGATACCGGCTCGACGATATCGCCACCTTCCTGCAGGTGGTGGACAGCGGCAGCATCAGCGCGGCGGCGCGGCGGCTGAACCTGTCGAAATCCGTGGTCAGCAAGCGCATCAGCGACCTCGAGGCGGCGCTGGGCGGGGCGCTGCTGCAGCGCTCCACCCGACGGGTGCTGCCGACTGACCGCGGCCTGGCCTTCTACGAGCGCGGCCGCAGCATCCTGCGCCAGCTCGACGAGGCGGCGGAGGAGGTGGCGGAGGGCGACGGCGACCTGCGCGGATCCTTGCGCGTCGCCGCGCCGATGAGCTTCGGCACGCTCTATCTCGGCCCCGTGCTGTTCGACTTCGCTAGGCGTCATCCCCAGCTGGCCCTGACCCTCGATCTCGACGATCGCATGGTCGATCTGGCGGCGCAGGGCTACGACCTCGCCATCCGCATCACCCGGCCGCGCGATTCGGCGTTGATCGCCCGGCGCCTTGCCGCCAGCCGACGCGTGGTCTGCGCCAGCCCAGGCTACGCTGCCGCGGTCGGGCTGCCTCGATCCCTGACGGAGCTGGCGGAGCACGAGGCGATCGGCCAGGCCGAGATTTCCTCCACTTGGTTGTGGCAGTTCGAGCCCTTCGCCGCCGGCGGGCCGCCGCGCAGCGTGGCGATGCGCAGCCGGATCACCGTCAACAACGGCGAGGCCGCGCGGGATGCGGCCATTGCCGGGCTCGGCCTCACCGTGCTGCCGACCTTCATCGTCGCCGATGCCCTGCGCGACGGCCGCCTGCTGCAGGTGGCGCTACAGGCCGAGCCGGTGGCCGACATCATCCATGTGCTCTATCCCCAGACCCGGCATCTGCCGCGCCGGGTGCGGGCGCTGATCGACCACTTGGCCGAGAGCTGCGGCGAGGCCGCGCCGTGGGAGCAGGGGTTGTCGTTCGCCCCGGTCGAACGCCGGGTTTCCTGATCCATTGCTTTCGCTGCGGGCCGGCCATCGCGATCTTCGGCATGTCATCACCGAACGGAGGTCACGATGATCACGTTGCACGATCGCATGGCGCGGGGCCGCACCGAGACCGGCCTGATCGAGGCCCGCCACACCTTCTCCTTCGGCCAGTTCCTGGATCCTGACCGCATGGGCTTCCGGTCGCTGCGCGTGCTGAACGAGGATCGGATCGTTCCGGGCGCCGGCTTCCCGGCGCATCCCCATGCTGAGATGGAGATCCTGACCTATGTGCTGTCGGGCGCGGTCGAGCACCGTGACAGCCTCGGCAACGCCGCCGTGATCCGTGCCGGCGACCTGCAGCGGATGACCGCCGGCATCGGCATAACCCATGCCGAGATGAACCCGTCGGCGACCGGGCCGCTGCACCTGCTGCAGATCTGGATCCATCCGGATCGCAATGGTTTGGCGCCGGGTTACGAACAGCTGAGCGTCGGGGAGGGGCCGACCGGCGGGTTGCAGCTGGTGGCAGGGCCGGAGGCCGGCGGCGGTGTCTTGCGGATCCACCAGGATGCCCGGCTGTTCATCGCACGCCTCGCGGCCGGCGAGACGGTGGAGCATCTGATCGCGCCGGGCCGGGCGGCCTTCGTTCAGCTGACCCGCGGGGTCGTCGCCCTTGATGGGCACGAGATGCGCGAAGGCGACGGGGCCGCGGTCGAGGGCGAGCCGGGTCTCCGGATCACGGCGGAGACGGAGGCCGAGGTTCTGCTGTTCGACCTGGCCTGACCGAGGGCTGCGGCCCGGGCGATGATCGCGCCCGGGCCGCGAGCCGCTCGACCGGTTGACGCCGGTCCTGGCAGGATGTCCCTCACGATCGTTCCGATAAGCGTTCCGGCCCGCCCATGCGTATCGCCCTGCTGATCGCCGCCATCGCCGCCTTCCTCGTCGGGATCGGCATCTGGAGCTTCGCCATCACCGGCGACATGGCCGGGGCCGATGGTGGCCAGGCCGTGCGGATCGCCGCTGGTGCCGCGATCGCGGCCCTGCTGTTGATCGGCGGCTTCGTGGTCCTGATCCTGCGGGGGCGTCCGCGCGACCGGGACCGGCGCTGAACCGGCCGTGCAGGGGGTTGCGCCGGCCGCGGCGCTGTGGCCGGATGCGGGAAACCGCGGGAAGCGCAGCAGACCAGGGCATGGCCGACGATCCGATGACCGAACCGCCGCAGCGTGTGGCGTTCCTCCTGGTCCCGAACTTCTCGATGATGGCGCTGTCGGCAGTGCTGGAGCCGTTCCGCGCCGCCAATTGGGTGGCGCGGCGTACTCTCTATGACTGGCGGTTGCTCTCGGTCGACGGCGAACCGGTCACCGCCAGCAACAGCGGTGTGCTGATGGCGCAAGGCGCGATCGGCCCCGAGGATTCCTTCACCATGGTCGTGGTCGTCGCCGGGCTCGATCCGCAGGAGGGCCGCGACGAGCGCATCCTGGCCTGGCTGCGGCGCATGGCGCGGCGCGGCTCGCGCATCGGCGCGGTCTCGACCGGCACCTATCATCTCGCCTGGGCCGGGCTGCTCGACGGCTATCGCTGCACCATCCACTGGGAGAATCTCAGCGCCTTCACCGAGACCTTCCCGCGGCTCGACGTCACCGGGCGGCTGTTCGAGATCGACCGCGACCGTTTCACCTCGGCCGGCGGCACGGCGTCGCTGGACATGACCCATTACCTGATCGGCCAGGCCCACGGCATCGACCTCGCCAACCAGGTGGCGGAGCAGTTCCTGCACGCCCGGCCGCGCCAGGGCCACGCGCCGCAACGGATGGAGCTGCGCGAGCGGCTCGGCGTCAGTCACCCGAAGCTGCTGGCCGCGATCGCCGAGATCGAAGCCAACCTGGCCGAGCCGCTGCCGCGGGCGGCGCTGGCCCGGGCCGCCGGGCTGTCGACCCGGCAGCTCGAGCGGCTGTTCCGGATCTACCTGAACTGCACGCCGTCCCAGTACTATCTCGAGGCGCGGCTGAAGCACGCCCAGATCCTGCTGGCGCAGACCTCGATGCCGATCCTGGAGGTGGCGGTGGCCTGCGGCTTCGCCTCCGCCTCGCATTTCGCCAAATGCTACCGCTCGCTGTTCAGCCATTCGCCCCGGGCCGAGCGGGCGCCGCGGCCGGTGGCGCCGACTCAGGTCATGGGTCTGCGCCGGGCGTGGTGATAGGGATTGCCGCCGGCTACGGCAGCTGCACCCGGGCAGCGGTGACGCGGTTCTCGCCCTTCTGCTTGTCGCGGACCACGCCCCAGATCACGCCCTGCTGCGTCCGGTCCCAGGCGATGCCCTGGCCGGCGATGTCGAGCGGCGCGGTGCCGACCCAGCGCAGCACCGAGCCTGCCTCTGGCAGCGCCAGGGCATAGGCCTCCGGCTCGTCATGCCCGGTGATCCAGAGCCGCCCGTCCGGCCCCCAGGACCCGCCGGAATTGCTCATGTCGCCGAACTTCTCCAGCAGCTCCGGCGGCAGCACCCAGGCCTCGGCCACGCGCCAATCGACATCGAAGCGGACGATCTGGGTGTTGTACTTGTTGCCATAGGCCAGCGGGCTGCGGTCGAACACCCGGTTGTAGTTGGCGAAGCCGCCCCACCAACTGCCGTCGTGATAGTCGACCCAGGTCAGCGACCCGCGGTCGATACCGAAGCTGTGGGTGCCGACATGCTTCAGCGTCGTCGTGTCCCAGATCTCGACCGAGCTGGTCATCGGCCATTCCGGGTAGTTGGAATGGGCGGTGTAGAGCTTGCCGTCGACCACGACGCCGCTGTCCAGGTGGATGATCGGCCCGTCCTTGGCCTCGGCCCAGGCGGAGACTTTGGCGCCGGTGACCTTGTCGTAGCGGGCGATCGCCCGGCTGTCGATCGCGTAAAAGGAGTCGGCATCCACCGCCACGGCCTGCCGTGCCTGCTGCGCCGGAAAGGAGGCGACCGCCTCGACCGGATACGGTTTCGGGTCTTCCGCCCAGGCGGGAGCCGAAAGCAGGCCGGCAGCGAGAAGCAGGGCCGGAACAGCGGTGATGCGGATCATCGATCGTCCCTCATGTCTTTCAGAGGCGCCGACCCTAGGGCCGGGGGCGTGACAGAACGATGATGCTTCCTTGATGCTTCGGTTGCCGGCGTGGCCGGCTCACCGCAGCAAGGGCGTGACCTTGGCGCGCAGCAGCCGCACCAACTCCGGATCCATGAATTCGAAGCTGTCGGGAATGTCGAGGCAGACCACCCGGGCCCGCTTCAGAGAGCTGCGGAAGCGGGCGGACAGCTTGGCGCGCTGCGCCTTCTCCATGACGAAGATCAGGTCGGCCCATTCGACCAGCTCGGCGGTCAAAGGTTCCTCGGCATCCGGGTTCAGCCCGGCCGAGGCGGTCTCGACGCCCGGGGCATCGGCGAAGATTGCCTCCGCCGTCGGGCTCCGCCGCAGGTTGCGACCGCAGACGAACAGGGCGCGCTTCACCCGGCCGGCGCGTCGGCCTGCCGCAGGATCTGGGCCAGCCCTGGGGGTAAGGTGCCGCTCAGCAGCATCACCTGCAGCCGCAGCAGCGCGCCGACGGTCAACGAATCGGTGATCCGGCCGTCCGCGACCATGGCGAAGGCCTCGGCCAGCGGCACGGTGCGCAGCGCCAGATCCTCGGTCTCCTCCGGCTCGGCCTCGCCCTGGGTCAGGCCCCAGGCCACGAACAGATGGGCGATCTCGGTCGAGACGCTGTTCGACAGATGCATGCTCAGGAGGTCGTGCCAATGCGCCGCCTCCAGCCCGGTCTCCTCGCGCAGCTCGCGCTGGGCCGACAGGACCGGCGGCAGAGTCGGGTCGCCGCCGCCCTCCGGGATCTCCCAGCTGTAGACGCCGGGGGCATAGCGGTACTGCCCGACCAGCGTGACCCGGCCCCGGTCGTCGATCGGCACCACCCCGATCGCCAGGTTCTTGTATGTGACCACACCGTAGATCCCGGGCGTGCCCGCCGGGGTCAGCACGTCGTGCTCGTCGACCTTGATCCAGGGATTCTCGTAGACCGGCTTGATCTTCAGCGTCGTCCAGCGGTTCGGGCCGTCCTCGCGAGAGGTGCCGTCACCACTCGCCACGGACATCCTCCACCAGCCGCTCCAGCCGGCTCAGATCGGCGACATGCAGATGGTCGGCGGCGCGGACGACGATGCCGGACTTGGCGAGGTCGCTTAGCACCCGCGCCACGGTCTCGCGCGTGGTGCTGACCCGGCTGGCGATATCGGAATGCACCGGGATCGGCCGGATCGCCGCGGTGCCGTCCGGCTGCGCGCCATGCGTCGCCAGGCGCAGCAGCTCGGCATGCACCCGGTTGTTGGCGCCGACCGTGCTCAGCTCCATGATCCGCTCATTGGCGCGGCGGACCACCCCGACCAGGTGCACCATGAGGGCCAGCGCCAGGGCCGGATGCTCGGTGACGGCGCTGCGGAAGACGGCGGTGGGCAGGGCGGCGACGGTGGCCTCGGTCAGCGCCATGACATTGGCCGAGCGCGGCGCCCGGTCCAGCGCCGACAGTTCGCCGAAGCTGGCGCCGGCCGACAGGTCGTCGAAGGTGATCTCACGGCCGGAGGCGGAATAGATCACCACCCGGACCTTGCCCTCGACCAGGAAGTAGACATGGTCCGGGTCGTCGTTGCGGTCGATGATCTGCTCATGCGGCGCGAAGCGCTGCCAGCGGCATTGCTTCTGCAGCTCGGCGCGCAGGGCGGCGGGGGCAACCGCGAGGAGATCGATCCCGTCGAGGGGGCGGGCGTCGTTGGCAGGCACAGATTCGTCTCATTCTTGAGGCGAGCCAGAATAGGGCGGGCGGGCTGCGCCCGCCAGACCGATCTGCGGCCTCAGCCCGGACGCTGGACGATCGCCGGCCGCAGCGGGCGCGGCAGGCCGGCCCGGCGGAGCCAGCCGCGGGCGGGCACCTCGACGGCGCGATGCAGCAGGACGGAGATCGGCAGCAGCGCCGCCACCATCAGGGCGATGACCCCCAGGGACTGCAGGGCGGAGAAGCCGGCCTCCTCAAACTCATGTCCGGTCGCCAGGCGCCAGCCCAGATGCACACTGTCGAGCACCAGGATCTGCGCGAGATAGACGGCATAGGAGATCTCGCCGAGGAAGATCATCGGCCGTGTGGCCATCGCCCGGCCCACCCGCGCCGTGTTCTGCGCCAGGCACAGGATCAGCAGGCCGAACAGCGGCACGATGAAGACGCCGCGCGTGTTGAGGTGCATCGCCAGGACGATGCCGGCGGCGGTGGCCAGGGCCGCCGCATCGGTCGCCATCCAGCCCGGTGCGCCGTCCCGCCAGACGCGGTAGAGGACCATGCCGCCCGTGAAACCCAGGAAGCAGCGCGGCACGCCCCAGTCGCTGGTCAGGTCGAGGTCGAGCTGCGGCCCGGCGGAGAGCAGGGCGAAGCCGGCCAGGGTCGCGACGTAGAGCAGGAACAGCCCGGCCGGGCGCAGGCGGGCGACAATCGGCACCAGCAGCGGGAAGGCGAGGCCGACAAGCCATTCGGCGCTGATCGACCAGGACGGGCCGTTCCAGGTCAAGGTGTCGTAGATCCCGGTGGCGTTCAGCAGCAGCAGGCTGCCCGGCAGGGTGGCGAGGGTATGGGTGCCGCCGAAGGCGTCGAGGCCGGAACGGTCGATCGCCAGCTTCAGCAGCTCGAGCAGCACGAATCCGCCGAGGATCGCGAGATGCAGCGGGTACAGCCGTGCCAGGCGGGCGCGCAGGAACGGGCCGAGCGTGGCCGAGGAGGGGCCGTCGGCGAAGCTGCGCCCATAGACATGCATCAGGATGAAGCCGCTGAGCGCGAAGAACAGGTCGACGAAGAGATAGCTCTTGCCGACGAAGAAGGTCGCGTCGGTCAGGTGCAGGTTCGGAAAGGACCCGACCGAATAGTGGAACACCACGACGCAGAGCGCGGCGATGCCGCGCAGCGCGGTGAGGGCGGGAAAGTATTGCTGCCGGCTGCGGAGGGATGCCTCGGCCATGGCTCCGGAATGCTGTTGTCGACGACGCCTGATGGACCGAACCATCGGGGCGTCGGATCGTTCCCCGGCCTGCGTCGTCCCGCCTCAGAGGTTTCTCAGCTTCGTCCGGCCAGGGCTCCTTCTTCGATGCCGATGCGGTGGCGCAGCAGCAGGGCGTTGGCGAGCGAGAAGACGATCGCGATCGTCCAGGCGTCGAAGGCCAGGGGCAGCACCGCGATCTCTGCCGCCACGACCACGTAGTTGGGGTGCCGCACCCAGCGATAAGGGCCGCGGCGGACCAGCGGCGCGCCGGGCAGGCTCAGCACCCGCGTGGTCCAGTACGGCCCCAGCGTCGCCACCACCCAGACCCGCGCCGCCTGCAGCAGCAGGAACAGGGCCAGCAGCGGCCAGGACGGGGCGCGATCGGCCGGGATCAGCAGAAACACCGCCAGCAGCCAGGCGCCGTGCAGCAGGATGAACAGCGGATAGTGCCGGGCGCCGCTCTCGACCGCGCCACGGGCGCGCAGCCGGCTCTCGTTGCGGCGGGCATAGGCCAGCTCGGCCAGGCGCTGCGCCGCCACCAGCAGCGCCACCCACTGCGCCCAACCCAGCATCATCAGCCGCAATCCAGCACGGCGAAGCCGGCGCAGAAGCCGGGGCCCAGTGCGCTCAGCAGCCAGCGCCCGGTCATGCTGCGACGTTTCTCGGCGAGCACGAACAGCACGGTGACCGCCGACATGTTGCCGTAGCGGCGCAGCACCGCCCGTTCCGCCGCCATCGCCACATCCGGCAGGTCGAAGGCATCGCGCAGCGCCTCGACCACCTTGGTGCCGCCGGGATGGAACACGAAGCCGGACAGGTCGTCGAGGCCGAGCCCGTGGCGGGCCAGGAAACCCTCCGCCGCCGGCCGCATGTCGTTGCGCACCAGGGTGGGGATGTCGCGGGAAAAGATGACGCCGAGCCCGTCCGTCTCGACCGACCAGCCCATCACGTCCAGCGTGCCGGGCCAGCGATGCTCGCCGGTCGGGCCTAGGGCCGGACACCCGTCCTCCGGCCGGATCAACACCGCGGCGGCACCGTCGCCGAACAGGGCTGTGGCGACGACATTGCTCTTGGTCAGGTCGCCACGGCGGAAGGTCGGGCCGCACAGCTCCACCACCAGCAGCAGCACGGTGCCGTTCAGCGCGCGCGACAGGGCGGCGGCGCGGGCCAGGCCCAGCACGCCGCCGGCGCAGCCCAGGCCGAAGACCGGCAGCCGCACCGTGTCGGGCCGGAACGGCAGCCGCTCCATCAGCCGCGCGTCGAGGCTGGGCGTGGCGATGCCGGTCGAGCAGATGGTGACGATGGCGTCGACCTCGCCGGCGCCGATGCCGGCCTCGTCCAGGCAGCGCCGGGCCGCGTCCTCCAGCAGGTCCAGCGCCGTATCCAGGAACAC